>JAMDEF010000031.1 GCA_023488305.1 Gammaproteobacteria bacterium
CGTAACGCCACCACCTCAAATGCCATCGACCATGGAAGCCGGAACAATTGATGGTTATTGCGTTGGCGAACCTTGGAACCAACAAGCCGTATTTATGGGTATTGGTGTACCCGTTATTGCCAACTATGACATCTGGAAAAATAATCCGGAAAAAGTCTTTGGGGTCAGTCAACAATGGGCTGATAAGCACCCTAACACGCACATCGCTTTGGTTAAAGCCTTGATTCGTGCCGCACATTGGCTGGATGCAGAGAACAATGCCAACCGTCCTGAAGCCGTGAAGATCCTTTCACAAAGTTATTATGTCGGCGCTGATTACGATGTGATTGCTAACAGTATGACCGGTACTTTTGAATATGAAAAAGGGGATAAACGTGAGACCCCGGATTTCAACGTGTTTTTCCGTCATCACGCAACCTATCCTTTTTACAGTGATGCTATCTGGTATCTGACACAGATGCGTCGTTGGGGACAAATTCCGGAAGCCAAGTCTGATAGCTGGTACACCGAAATGGCTAAGAAGGTTTATCGTCCAGATATTTATCAAATCGCTGCGATGGAGTTGATTGAAGAAGGCAAATTAAGTGCAACTGATTTTCCGGATTTTTCGACTGAAACAGGATTTAAACCGGCTCAAAATGAGTTTATCGACGGCATTGAATACGACGGTACAGCACCAAATGCTTACCTCGAAAAATTTGCCATTGGCCTGAAAGGCGAGGAGCAGGTGGATTAACCGCCTGCTTTTCATAAAACGGACGAAGATGAACTCATATGAAAGATAAAGCTATATATTTTCTTGAATTGACGGGACTGAACTGGTTCGTACCACTGGCGAAAATCGCCAGTGGTGAACCAGCCGGATTCCAGTTTCAACAACTTACTAAAATGATTGGTTTACCGTTGCTGGCCATGCTGACCTTTTTGATGTTCTGGCATTTAGGCGCTGCGAAGGTTGATACCAGTCTCGGGCAATTGCCGGGACCGGTACAAGTGTGGGAACAGGTCAAGGTGCTGAACGCTGAGCATCAGGCAGAACGTCAACGTGCCGATGAGTTTTACCAGCGTCAAGCAGAGCGAAATGCCGCAACATTGGCCAAAAATCCGGATGCTGAAATTCGGGTTCGGGACTATACCGGCAGGGCGACTTTTGTCGATCAAATCTGGACCAGTCTATTTACTGTGTTTGTCGGCTTTCTATTAGCCAGTCTGATAGCGATCCCGATTGGTATTGTCAGTGGTCTGAGCCAAAATCTGTATAACGCAATCAATCCATTGATTCAGATTTTTAAACCGGTCTCTCCATTGGCCTGGCTGCCAATTGTGACCATGGTGGTCAGTGCAGTGTATGTCTCGGCTGATCCGATGTTTTCCAAATCATTTATCACCTCAGCGATCACCGTTATGTTGTGTTCATTATGGCCGACCTTGATTAATACGGCGGTCGGCGTGTCATCTATTGATCGTGATTTGCTCAATGTCGGCAAGGTATTACGGCTGAGCTATTTCACCACGGTGTGGAAAATTGTGATTCCTTCATCTATTCCGATGATTTTCACTGGCTTGAGAATTTCCCTTGGCATTGGCTGGATGGTGCTGATAGCGGCCGAAATGTTGGCACAAAATCCAGGTCTCGGAAAATTTGTCTGGGATGAGTTTCAAAATGGCAGTTCAAATTCACTTAGTCGCATTATGGTAGCGGTGCTGGCAATTGGTCTGATTGGTTTTGTGTTGGATCGCATTATGCTCACACTGCAGAAATTTTTCTCATACGACAAAAACGCCAATATTCGATAGGAGAATATGAAAATGGAAAGTTATTTAAATATCGATCATGTCAGCATTGATTTCCCTACGGCAAATGGCCCGTTTCGTGCTTTGGATAAGGTGAATATCCAAATCAATAAGGGAGAGTTTGTCAGTATCATCGGCCATTCCGGTTGCGGTAAATCCACCGTGATGAATATTGTTGGCGGGCTTTATCAGGCTACCGAGGGCGGCGTTATTCTGCAGGGTAAAGAAGTTAATGAACCGGGACCCGATCGGGCTATCGTGTTCCAGAATCATGCCTTGTTTCCATGGCTTACTTGTTATCAAAATGTTGAATTGGCGGTGAAATCAGTATTTGGCAAGACGCGTAATCGTCAGCAAATTCGGGATTGGACATTACATAACCTTGAGTTAGTGCATATGACGCACGCCAAGGATAAACTGCCCGCCGAGATTTCCGGTGGCATGAAGCAACGTATTGGTATTGCACGAGCATTGGCAATGGAGCCAAAAGTGTTGTTAATGGATGAGCCGTTCGGAGCATTAGATGCATTAACTCGTGCCCATTTGCAGGATTCGTTGATGGAGATTCAAGCTGAGCTCAACAATACCGTTATTATGATTACCCATGATGTGGATGAGGCGGTTTTACTGTCAGACAAGATTGTGATGATGACTAACGGACCGGCAGCAACTATTGGCGAAATTCTGCAGGTTGATCTGCCCAGACCAAGACAACGTCTGGCATTAGCTGATAATCCTGATTACAACCATTATCGCTCGGAAGTAATTAAATTCTTACATCAAAGGCATGCCAGGAAAGCTGCCTGATGCGTTAATCGAGACACCTTATTTACGCGTAGGCATGGATGCAAATGTGAATGAAACCTGCCCAATATGGGCAGGTTTACTATTTAACAAAACTTCTCGGTGAATTGACCGATAACATTAGAAGTGATTTATGTTGAACACAGTTGTATCACAATCCGAATTTAAAGGTATGCCTATGCAGCAGTTGCAGGATGCTGAACGAACCAGTCTGTATGTTACAGCTGATTATCATCATTTAACCCTGAGGAGTCATTTTCAACCTATTTTCAGCATCTCGCATCGGCGTCCGGTCGGCTATGAAGGTTTGATCCGGGCTGTCGATCCACACAAACATCCACATTCACCTCTGGAGCTGCTAACTATCCCTCAGACCGGCGTGGAAAATCTATCGCTGGATCGGCTGTGTCGCCGGTTGCATATGCATAATTTTGCCCGACAGCCAAATGGTGAGGCCTGGTTATTTTTAAATCTGAATTCACAATGTCTGGTGTCCGAGCGGCCTGATGCCGGCTTTATGAATAACTTATTTGAACAAACCGGTATTTCACCACATAGAGTAGTGATTGAAATTTTGGAGAGTGAAATAGATGATCGGCAATACCTTCGCAGTTTGATTCGTCACTTTCGTGAGTTGGGTTGTTTGATTGCCATTGATGATTTTGGTGCAGGGCACTCGAATTTTGATCGTATTTGGGAACTGGAACCGGACATCGTCAAAATTGATCGCAGTATGATTCGTGGAGCAGGCACATCCAGTCGGGTCGAACGTATCTTGACTGGGGTCGTGTCATTGATCCATGAAGCGGGCAGTCTGGTCATTATTGAAGGTGTGGAAACCGAGCGTGAAGCCCTGGTCGCCATTGCTGCGAATGCCGATATGGTTCAGGGATTCTATTTTGCCAAACCGCAACCACGTATTACCCAAAACCTGAAATTCGCCGAAGTCATTGACCATCTGCTGAAAATTCAACAACGACAGCGTTTTAAAAACAGTCACCAGATGAATCAGGATTTCAAAAAAATCGAATCGCTGTTTCGTCAAGCCGTCAGTGAGTTTTCCATTACCAATGCATTTGATACCAGCACCAATATTCTGTTTATAGAGAAACGCGCGGTGCGTTGTTATCTGCTGGATGAAGTTGGCTTTCAGATGGCGCGTAATGTTTATTCACCGCATTATCAACAAAAAATGGATACACGCTTCACTCCCTTGTTGTCTGGCGATAATGCCAATTGGTCCCATAAACACTATCACTTTCGAGCGATTGAACATCCTGGCGAAATGCAGGTCAGTCGGCCTTATCTTTCAGTCGCTGACTCAAGAATGTGCATTACGGTTTCTCAGACGGTAGTGGTGCATAACAAGCTATATGTGTTTTGTTGTGATTTGGATTGGCAGGACGACTAATACCCCAAAAATTAAAAAATCATAAGTGAACAATGTCATGACAAGGGGGAGCATGTTCGAGGTTGTTAAAAAGTACCGGCATTTTTTGTTGCCGCTCAGTTTAGTGGTGATATTTGATATCACCTTACTGGCAATGAATTACGGTATATCTGCCCAGTTAGAGGCCTCGTCTATCAATATCAATATTGCCGGTCGGCAACGCATGCTGTCACAGAAAATGACCAAATCCCTGCTGCTAATGCATTATCAGCATCAACAAGGTATGGATACGCAAGCGGCTTATCATGAAGTGATGGACGCTATGTCATTGTTCGATCAAACCTTAAAAGCCATGAGTTTGGGTGGTAAAACACTCAGTGCTGACGGTCAGCTTATCCAGGTCAAACAACTCAAAGAAACCGTCATTCATAGAACACTGATGCAATCAATTGAGTTGTGGGAACCCTTGTATAACTCGATTCAACAGCTGCAGCTCAGTGATTCTGCGTTAGATGTGCTGGTGGATGCCATGGTGGCAGACAATCTGCAATTGCTTGCTTTAATGAATAAATTGACCAATCAACTCGAAGCGTCGGCCAAACGTCAGACCTATCTGTTGCGTGGCTTGCAGACTATTATCGTTATTCTGATTCTTTTGTCGTTTGGTATGGCCATCAACCGGTTGATTCGACGTGAGCAGTATTTCAGCAAGTTGATGGAAAAAAGCTCGGATATTGTTATCGGCATCAACTCGGCGACCAGCCGTATTACTTTTATCAGCGCATCGGTGAAGTTATTGTTGCAACACGATGAAATGTATTATCTGGGGCATCCTTATCATCGATTATTTAGTCAGGAATCGGCCACGCGTATTTCACATTTACTACTGCTTGCCAAAAAGTTTCGACCATTGCCTTATAGCCGCTGTGAAGTGCAACTGGTTCGGGCTGATAATGAGTTAATCGACGCCGAAATGCTGTTGCAGCTTAATCGTAGTGAAGATGGCCGCACCATTGAACTGAGTGCTGATATCCGTGACATCACCGAACGCAAACAACTGGAACTGGCGCTGACCGAGATGGCCCATAAAGATAGTCTGACTGGACTGGCTAATCGGGCACAATTTAGCTTATTAGCTGAGCAGGCCATTTTGCAGTCACAGCGTAAAAACAGCTCGTTGGCTATGATGTTTATTGATCTGGATAACTTTAAATCAGTGAATGATATTTGCGGGCATCATGTCGGTGATGCGTTGCTGGTTGAAGTCGCACAGCGGATTAGTCAGCGCTTGCGAGCATCGGATACTGTATTTCGAATTGGCGGAGATGAGTTTGTGGTGTTGCTCAGCGATGTGGCCCATGACCAGCATTTGCAAATCGTGGGCGATAAAATCATTGCCGAGCTGTCCGAACCCATGCTGATTGATAATTACCCATGTCAGGTGGGTGCCAGCATTGGTATTGCCCGCTACCCGGAAGACGGGGAAAACGTCGATGCTTTGCTGAAAGCGGCTGATGAAGCGATGTATCGGGTGAAACAAACCGGTAAAAACGCAGTGGCATTTGTTGACTGAATAATGCACAGCTCTGGTGCGCTAAGCACTGTTTTGATTTAAATAAGTGCATTAGATACTTATTTAAAGTGGTCAATAATAATTAAATCAATAACTTATAAGTTGGCATAGTTCCCGCTTAAGCCGTTGACCAATGTTGGTCAAACGTTCTGAAGTGAGAACTCCATGTCTGCATCTAATTTAAAATTTTTATCCTTCAGCGGTAATAGCCGCATCTTACATCTCAGCTGGATGGCCTTTTTTATCAGTTTTGTGGTCTGGTTTAACCATGCGCCCTTATTAGTTTCTATCAAAGAAACCCTTGGCCTGACCGATCAGCAAATAAAAACCCTTCTGATTCTCAATGTGGCATTAACCATTCCAGCCCGAATTGTTGTCGGCATGTTGGTTGACAAATACGGCCCCAAAATCATGTACTCAATGCTGCTGGGCATATCCAGTATGTTGTGTTTCTTTTTTGCAATAGCAGACAGTTTCGAACAAATGGCATTGGCACGGTTTTTACTGGGTTTTGTTGGGGCAGGGTTTGTTATCGGCATTCGGATGATTTCAGAATGGTTTCCTGCCAAACAAGTCGGTCTGGCAGAAGGTATTTACGGTGGCTGGGGTAATTTCGGCTCAGCTGCGGCAGCGATGAGTCTGCCAACTATTGCATTAATGTTTGGTGGTGATGAAGGCTGGCGCTATGCAGTAGCGTTGACCGGCTTTATTGCTTTGGTTTATGCGTTTATTTATTACAACAGCGTTTCCGATACACCTAAAGGCTCAACTTATTTCAAACCGAAAAAATCTGGCGCGATGGAAGTGACCAGTAAAGGTGATTTTTTATTGTTAATCCTGATGACCATTCCGATGTATGGTGCATTGGGATTGCTGGCATGGAAACTATCGCCTAATGGGGTCTCCTTGCTTTCCGAGTCGGTAACGATGATGATTTATGGTGGATTGGTCTTATTGTTTTTGTATCAGCTTTATCATATCTATCAGGTCAACAAAACCATATTCCATACTCCAGTGCCGGAAATTCATCGTTACAAATTCAAGCAGGTCGCGGTACTGAATATGGCCTATCTGGCGACTTTTGGTTCTGAGCTTGCGGTAGTGTCGATGTTGCCTTTGTTTTTCAGTGAAACATTCAATATCACCGTGGTACAGGCTGGTTTACTGGCATCAGGATTTGCCTTTATGAATCTGGTGTCACGGCCAACGGGTGGTTATTTCAGTGATAAATTGGGCCGTAAACTGACGTTGACCATTTGTCTGGCGGGTCTGGCGGTTGGCTATTTTGTTATGGGATTGATCACCCCAGAATGGTTTATTGTATTAGCCGTATTGGCAACCATGTGCTGTTCGTTTTTTGTGCAGGCAGGTGAGGGTGCTGTGTTTGCAGTCGTACCATTAGTGCAACGTCGTTTGACCGGACAAATTGCTGGAATGGCGGGTGCTTATGGTAATGTCGGAGCCTTGTTGTTTTTGACGGTACTGTCAGTCGTGTCGGCTCAATTGTTTTTCTGGGTGATTGCTGCAACAGCGTTAGTGACCTTGGTTATTGTGCAGTTTATGGATGAGCCTCGCGGCCAGATGGCAGAAGTATTGCCGGATGGTACCGTGCAAATGATCGACGTGCATTGATAACGGGATAAGGACCATGCTGAAAGTCCGTTGCGGACAATATTCTCATGCCGGAGTAAAAGCCGAAAATCAGGATGCGATTGGTTTTTATGCCCCGGAGAATAGCTTGCTGCTGGAGAGTAAAGGGGCCATCTGCGCGATTGCTGATGGTATCAGCAGCAGCGAGCAGGCTCGCGAAGCCAGTCATGCCGCTATCAAAGGGTTTACAGCGGATTATTTCAGCACGCCAGATACCTGGTCGGTCAAACAATCCGGTGGCAAAGTCTTAACGGCGATTAATGTCTGGCTGTGTGGGCAAAGTCATCAATTTCGGGAAATGTCGCGGGGCTTTGCTACTACCTTTTCAGCAGTCATTATCAAATCAGTTACCGCCCATTTGTTTCATGTTGGCGATGCCCGCATTTATCTGTTTCGCAATAATTCGCTGGAGCAACTAACTCAAGATCACCGTATTAAACTTGATGAAGGAAAAGAGTATCTGGGGCGAGCGCTAGGTGTCGATTACGCTCTGGAAATCGATTACAAAAACCTCAGCGTTGAACGTGGCGATGTTTTTATCTTGATGACCGACGGTGTTTACGAGTTTGTTGCCGATAGCGTCATCAAACAACAGTTAAGTCAGCAGCAAGATCTTGAGCAATCTGCCAAAGC
Source organism: Gammaproteobacteria bacterium (assembly GCA_023488305.1). Lineage (GTDB taxonomy): Bacteria > Pseudomonadota > Gammaproteobacteria > Nitrosococcales > Methylophagaceae > Methylophaga. Next base: position 7,845 of record JAMDEF010000031.1, read on the forward strand.
CTTATGTGAATTGGCATTGCAGAATGGCAGCCATGACAATGTCAGCTGCCAGCTGTTTTCTATAGATGAGCTGGCAGAGCCTAAAGCGGATGAGGTTTATGCACGGCTGACGGCCTTACCATTTCCTCCGGAGCTCTATGAAGGTGTGATCCTTGATGGTTATCGGGTATTACGTGAGCTACATGCCAGTTCCACCAGTCAGTTGTATCTGGCGATTGATACTGAAACTAAACAAAAAGTGGTGTTAAAAACCCCATCAGTGAATTTTGAAGATGATCCGGCGTATCTGGAGCGTTTTCAGCTGGAAGAGTGGATTGGTCGACGAATTGATAATGCCCATGTGGTTCGTATTGTTGAGCAGCAGCGTCCGCGGCGGTTTCTTTATTATGTGATGGAGTATGTGGCGGGCAAAACCCTGCAACAGAAACTGGATGATGAAGGTCCGTTGAGCTTGAGTGAGGTCCGGCAGATTGTGCCACAACTTATCTCTGGATTAAGAGCGTTTCATCGGCTGGATATGCTGCATCAGGATCTCAAACCCGGCAATATCATGCTGAGTGATGAAGGTGTGGTGAAAATTATTGATTTTGGTTCTACCCGCATCGCCGGTATTGCTGATGTTGTCTCGCCGATAGAACGCAAAACATTACTCGGCACCAGAGAATATACTGCGCCAGAATATCTATTGGGCGAACAGGCGGGGGTACAAGCCGATCAGTTTGCCTTAGGTTCGATTATTTATAACCTGCTCAGTGGCCAATTGCCGTATGGAAAACATTTTGATAAAGCTATCAATCGACAACACTTAAGTCGACTGAATTATCAATCATTAACCCAATTGCAAGCAGACATCCCGGTATGGGTAGATAAAGCCATCCAAAAATCCGTTCAGCTTAATCCACAACGCCGTTATGAAGTTTTATCCGAGCTGCAAACTGATCTGACAAAGCCTAATCCGGCATTTTTACAAGATGAATATGTCCCGTTGATTGAACGTCATCCGCTACGCTTCTGGCAGACATTGGCCTTAATAAGTGCCTTATTCAACCTGCTACTGCTCTATCAACTGTTGGGTTGATTCAATCAGGTTTCAATTTTTTGCCGTGGTTGAAATATCGCAGATTTGAGTTTTAGTTGTTGCAGATGCCGTTTTACTTTGCCAAATGGAAATAACCATTGGATCGCCAAATGTATCAATAACACAACGGCTAATAAAAAATGAAAAACGAGTTTGAGCAATGGATTTAGAGACGATTTTTTAGTCATATCACACCCCAAAACAAATAATCATATTATTGATAATTCCTGTGCCGCCTAACCAGCGTGGGTGCAAATCTAACAGGCAAATCTGAATTTAAGCTGAAGGATTTTTTCCTGATAGATATTTTTTAAATGAGGTCTTTGTGATACAAAAAAGCCGGGATTAATCCCGGCTTTAATGGTTTTTCAGAAGGACTTACTTAATCGGCAGGAAATACAGTTTTCCGGCTTTCATATCGGGCATCAGAATATGTTTGCCATCTGCTGATAAGGCGATATCAGCTGCAGATTCATATTCGTCAGTGATAAGTTGTGGTGTAGCTTTGGGCTCGTTTAATTGCCAAACTTTGCCATTTGCCCAATCACTAATATATAGAAAACCATCGGTATCCCGAACCAAACCATCGGCACCACCAAATCCACTGTTTACTTTGGTGGCTTTGCCTTTGGCAATATCCAACTGGAATAAATCACCGGTGCCAAAATCAGCTACCAGCATTTTGTTATAACCATCCATCAGCAGACCATTGGGACGTTTGATGCCAGATTTGTCATTGATGATTTCGCTAACTTTGCCTTCAGTATTGATCAGATAAATACCGGCATGTTTGCCGTCATCATCACCGCTATCTGATACATAGACATTCCCATGGCCGTCGATTTCAATATCATTAAGGAACACCGGTTTACCAGGGAAACCATCAGCTTTAACGATCACTTCTTGCTGACCATCGAGACTGATTTTGACCAGTTGATCAACGTCGGCGACATACAATGTGTTGTTAAACATATCGATGCCTTTAGGATCATTGAGGCCATCGACCAGCGTTTCAGTGCTGCCATCAGTATTCACAATAGTAACTTTGCCATCACCTTGTTTACCAAACTCGCCGATTTCAGTGACAAACACCCGACCATCTGGATGGGCAATAGCCGATTCTGGCATGACCAGACCTTCCACTGTTTTGGTCGCATGAGTTGAGACTGTGGTGCTGGTTGAGGCAGTCTCTTCACCATAACTGACACGGTAAATCACGCCATTAAAATCATCTGAAACTAGCACTGAACCATCGGGTAATTGCAATACGTCGGTCGGACGCCCCCATGCTTCACCATCTTGTAACCAACCGTCAATAAAGGTTTCCTGACCGCTGACTTGATTATTGTCGTCAAAATTGACGCGAACCAGTTGATAACCCACCGGTTCAGTACGGTTCCATGAGCCGTGCTGAGCAATAATCACATCGCCTTTAAAGTCTTCTGGGAACATATTGCCGGTATAAAACTTCATGCCTAGCCCAGCGGTGTGAGCCTGAAATTCTGCAACCGGAAACGTAACGTCTTTAGGTGGCGTTTTATCTTTCCAGTCATCATGTTGGGTATCACCACCGACATAATACGGAAAACCAAAATGCAGGCCTTTTTCAGGTGCAGCATTTAACTCTTCAGGTGGAATATCATCTCCCAGCATATCGCCACCGTTATCGGTGAAATACAGCACGCCGGTTTCAGGTTGGAAGTCCATACCGACAGAGTTACGAATGCCTTCGGCATAAATTTCTGCTTCGCTGCCATCCGGGTTCATCCGGATAATGGTTGCTTCCATGCCTTCCACATCGCAGATATTACAAGGCGCACCGACGGTGACATAGAGTTTGCCATCTGGTCCGAAATCAATATAACGCCAGCCATGATGGGCTTTGTCTGGCAGATCTTCATAAATCACTTCGCGCATTTCTTTGAAAGGCAAAGTCAGATCAAAACCGGGTGCGGCATAACGTGCAATGCGGTTCTGCTCAGCGACATATAAATTGCCCTGATACATGGCGACGCCATTGCCAACTTTTAGATCATCAAGAATGGTGACCACTTCGTCGGCTTTGCGATCTTTGTTACGATCAACTACAGCATAGACTTTAGAGCCCCGAGTGCCGACAAATACGGTGCCGGTGGATTGTCCGAGAGCCATTTGGCGAGCCCCCGGTACTTCAGCATAAACTTCAACTTTAAAGCCATCAGGCACATTGAGTTTATGCAGGTTTTTTTCGACATCGGCTGCACCGGCAAAACTGGCGCTACTGATTAAGCCTAACGAGGCGAGGGTTAAAGTACTGAGAGTCTTGAGGGTAAACTTCATAGTGGCGTTCTCCATTGAGGTAAACGATTAGGCGTTATTCGTGGTAACAACGATTTTGCCGATTTGTTGATTGGATTCCATGTACTGATGAGCAGCCACAATGTTATCCAGCGTAAAGGTTTTAGCGATGACTGGTTTCAGTTTTCCTGTCGCCAGACCTGTATTAATAAAGTCGATGCCTTTTTGCAGGTGTTGGGCATCTTGAGTGAATTCAAACAGTGTATAACCACGAATCGTCAGACCTTTGCTTAATGCGGCGACTAACGGGAATGGCGTAGCTTCTGTATCCAGTACACCATAGATAACCAGTTGTGCAAAGCGGCCGCAAGCATCTGCTAATTCATTTATGGTTGGTCCGGCGACTGGATCAAATACCATATCTGCGCCTTTACCATTGGTTATAAGCTGGACTTGTTCAGCTATTTTGTCGGTTTCACTAACAATGACATGTTTTGCACCGTATTGTTCTAACAGGGCTTTTTTAGCTGAGGTTCGGGTAATGGCAACAGGGATAGCGCCAACCAGATTGGCAATCTGAATCGCGGCAAGACCGACGCTGCTCGATGCAGCAGGAATCAACAAAGTTTGTCCGGCGGATAGCTGGCCGATATCAATTAAGGCTCCCCATGCTGTGAGATATTGCATCCAGATTGCTGCGGCTTCGATATCAGAAATATTAGCGGGTTGTTTAACTATGGCACGAACCGGCAGAACGGCTTTTTCAGCATAGGTGCCGTATTGGTTCATTGAAAATGCTGGGATGACATTTACTTTGTCGCCGATGTTGAACTGGCTGACATTGGAACCAAGTTGTTCAATGATGCCCGATGCTTCATAGCCCAAACGGGCAGGGAGTTCTGGTGTTTCCAGATATTGTCCGCTGCGGAACATGACTTCGGCACGATTAAGGCCAATGGTGTTGATGTTGATAAGTACTTCATCCGCTTTGGGCGCAGTCAACTCCATATCGTCCAATTGAATTACTTCTGATCCACCTGTTTGATGGAAACGAGCGACTTTGCTCATAAAAAGCACCTCCGAAAATTTGAGAATAAGAGTTAGCGGGCTAACAATACGTTTTCAAAAACAATATCGATAAAAGCCTGAAGGGGAGTGATACTGGAATGCATTTTGGCTCGCAAAATGGCACCTTGCCATCCCGATAACAGAAACTCAGCAAGCTGTTCGGTATCGGTGGTTGTGGGTAATTCGCCACATTCAATAGCGTGTTGCAGGCAATGGCTGAATTGCTGTTTCCAACCCTCAAAAACCTGATCCAATCGGACTCTAAAGGTTTCATTCTGGCTCGATAGTTCTTGGCCCAAGGTGCCGATTAGACAGCCTCGTTTACATTTATTGTCACGGATAGTGGCAAGTCCATTTTCCAGATAATCACGGATCCGTTGCAGTGGGCTGCGGCTTTCATTGGTCAGGAAAAATGCAATCTTGTCGGCATAAGCAATCGCGAATTCATCAATGATGGCCAGGCCAAAATCTTCTTTTCTCGCAAAGTAATAATAAAAAGATCCCTTAGGTACATCAGCGGTTTTCAGCACGGTATTTAATCCTGTGGGATTAAACCCATGGCTGCCAATCACCTCGGTGCCTACTTGAATCAATAATTGTCTGGTTTCATTGCGTGTCATATTAGACCGGTCGTCTAGTGGATTTGTTGTATATTAGACCAGTCGTCTAGTAAGTGCAAATAAGACCTGGGAAATGATGAAATGGCTTATGGTTAACCGAGGTTATATGAATATTCTGCCTGTTGAACTAATTTGCTTATACAGGTTCGTACTAAGTAAAGATTTGTAAGTACACAGTGGAAATGGATTATTTAACAGAATATTGGAGGCAAACATGCAAATAAAAACGTTTACAGGGTCGCTACTAGCCGGATTAATGACTCTTTCATTAATGCCTGTCCATGCGGAAGAGAATGATGCTTCCACGGTGGCAAAAATTGTGGAAATTCAACATGAATTGTTCAATGGACCGCATAAAGGTCTGCGCTCAGTGCATGCGAAAGGTGTGGTACTGAAAGGCGATTTTTATCCCGCAGATACAGCTGCACAAATCTCTAGCGCAGAGCATTTCAATGGAAATACTACGCCAATTGTAGTTCGTTTCTCCAATGGTACTGGCATTCCGGATATTGCCGATGACGATCCTAAAGGCCTCATTAAAGGGATGGCCGTTCGCTTTAGTTTGCAGGATGACGAACATACTGACCTAGTGTTAAGTTCAGTCCCACGTTTTCCTGCAGCAACACCGAAGGATTTTCTGGCATTTATGACTGCAGTTAAAGATTCTGCCAATAGCGACGAGTCACCGACACCATTACAAAAATATATTCAGGAAAATCCAGCCGCCAAAGCGTTTGCCGAATATCCAAAACCAGTACCACCTAGTTTTGCTGCATTGTCATATCACAGTATTAATGCGTTTCAATTCACCAATGAGCAAGGCGAAACCGTTTATGGCCGTTATATTGTTGAACCTGCTGAAGATGAAAAAATGCTCGGGCAGGAAGTTAGTGGTGAACAAGATAAAAATTATTTGATGAATGAAATCCGCGAGCGGTTGCCAAGAGATTTGGTGAGGTTTCATCTCAAATTGCAGATTGCCAATGAAGGCGACGAAGTAAATGATGCTACCGTTATCTGGCCAGAAGACCGCCAGGTAGTTGAATTAGGCACAATTATCATTGAAGCGGTCAGGGGAGATGCTTTGAATTACGAACGCGAAACGATGTTTAATCCCCTGGCTTTGCCAGAAGGTATTGAACCTACCCAGGATCCTATTTTACTTGCCAGACCAGCTGCATATGCAGTTAGCTTCCAACATCGCTAAAATTGCTAAGCAAAGGAAATACATACAATGAGCACATCAACATCCACTACTTTGAGAGATATTGTTGGTTTAGGTCATCAGCCAGCCAATTTGAGTGATTCAGCGTTAATTTTGATTGATTGTCAGAATACCTATCGCAGAGGTGTTATGCAGCTCAGTGGCGTTGAAGAAGCCATTATTGAGGCCAAGGCATTACTCAAGCGGGCAAGGGCTGCCAATATCCCTATCTTTCATATTCAACATGATGGTGGAGCAGGTTCTCCGTATGATTTAACCTCAGATATCGGCCAAATCTCCAGTGAAGTAGCACCGCAGGATGGAGAATTTGTGATCACTAAAAACTTTCCTAATTCATTTATCCAGACAGAACTGGATGAACGCCTCAGGGCGTTGAATATAGAGCAGATTGTGTTAGCAGGATTTATGACACATATGTGTGTAAATTCCACCGCACATGGCGGATTTAATTTGGGATATAAACCAACGGTGGTCGCCAGTGCGACAGCAACTCGTCCGCTTGAAGCTGCACATGGCAAACTGGTCCCGGCAGAACAGGTTCAGGATGCGGCCATTGCTTCGACCAGGGATTTATATGCTGCAGTAGTCGATCGTGTGGCAGATTTGCCTGACTAGCCATAAAAAAAGCCCGGTGATGATTTTCAGCTCCGGGCTTTTTTTTGACACGATTAGTTTTCGAAGGGAACAGGAATTGGCGTATTAGGCGTTGATGGTGGTAGTTGCGGTATGGCAAATTGCGGTTGGTCACCAGTCAGAGTTTTCAAAAATGCAGTGATGTTTTTGATGTCCTGTTCTTCAAGCTGTTGGCCCAATTGCAATCTGGCCATCACATCCACGGCATCTTCCAGTTTCCAATACGCACCGTCATGGAAATACGGATAGGTCAATTCAACATTACGTAAGGTCGGTACTTTAAAAGAAAAGCGGTCGGCATCTTTACCGGTCACCGCAATACGCCCTTCAGCAGGATTATCTGTTTGGTAAGGTTCCATAATGCCCATTCT
>JAMDEF010000100.1 GCA_023488305.1 Gammaproteobacteria bacterium
CGGTTAGAGAAGCCATTCATAACGTGGGTGTATCAGGTCTGACAGTGACCGAAGTAAAAGGTTATGGCAGACAAAAAGGTCATAGCGAAATGTACCGGGGCGCAGAGTATACGGTTAATTTTCAACCCAAATTAAAACTTGAATTAGTGGTGAGTGATGAAGATGTGACTAAAGCCATTGATGCCATTACAGCTAGCGCCAAAACCGGAAAAATCGGTGACGGTAAAATTTTCGTTTCACCGCTGGAATCAATCGTTCGCATTAGAACGGGTGAAACCGGCGAAGCTGCTATTTAGGAGTTCAGAATGGATACGCTTGTAATTGAAGTGAGCTATGCGCTCGACACATTTTACTTCTTGATGTGTACTGCGCTGGTTATGTTGATGGCAGCTGGTTTTGCCATGTTGGAATCAGGGTTGGTTCGCAGTAAGAATACGGTCGAAATCCTTAATAAAAATGTCTTGCTCTACGGTATTGCCTGTCTAGTGTATTTCGTTGTTGGTTATAACATTATGTACCCGGCTGACCCTGTTAACTCGTGGATTCCTGGTATTGATTTCTTCCTGGGTGAAGATAACAGCACAGAATCTGTTTTAGCAGGTGGTGAAGGCGCGCCATATTACTCAGCGATGGCTGATTTTATCTTTCAGGCGGTGTTTGCTGCAGCGACTATGTCGATTGTTTCTGGTGCCGTTGCTGAACGTATGCGTCTGTGGCCGTTCCTGATCTTTGCCGTATTTATGGTTGGCTTTATCTATCCAGTAGAAGGTTACTGGAAATGGGGTGGTGGCTTCCTGGATCAACTGGGTTTCCAAGACTTTGCCGGTTCCGTTGTTGTACATATGGCCGGTGCCGCTGCTGCGTTGGCAGCCGTAATTATCATTGGCCCACGTAAAGGAAAATATGGCAAAAACGGTGAAGTGCATGCGATTCCGGGTGCCAATTTACCGATGGCAACATTAGGTATGTTTATCCTTTGGTTTGGCTGGTTCGGTTTCAATGGCGGTTCAGAATTAAAAATCGCCAATATTGAAGAAGCCAATGCCGTCGCGAAAATCTTTGTCAACACCAATATGGCTGCTGCAGCAGGTATGGTCGCGGCTTCACTGCTGGCCAGATTCCTGTTTGGCAAAACTGACTTAACCATGACGATCAGTGGTGCATTGGCTGGTCTGGTGGCGATTACTGCCGAACCATTACTGCCAAGCCCAGGCCTGGCTTTAATTATCGGTGCAGTCGGTGGTGTGGTGCTGGTGTTCTCCGTCATCTTGCTGGATAAAATGCAGCTTGATGATCCGGTCGGTGCTATTTCGGTCCATGGCTCAGCGGGTATCTGGGGGATCTTTGCCGTACTGTTCAGCAACCCTGATGCAACGATAGCGGGTCAGACGATTGGCACAGTGGTGACTTTCGCTTGGATGTTTATTGCTTCTTATATCGTACTGTCGATTATCAACAAATTCGCCAAGTTACGTGTTAGTGAAGAGGAAGAAATGGAAGGTATGGATATCCACGAATGTGGTATGAATGCTTATCCAGAATTTACTTCTGATAAATAAACGTGGCAGGGTTACCGCCCAAACAAAAACGCCGGCATTATGCCGGCGTTTTTTATAACAGGCTTATTAGAAAAATTTGCGAATATTATGAGCATTAGATTATTCAACATTAGCTTTCTGTTAAGCATGAGTAATTTGATTAATTTATCAACGCTCAATCCCAGCAAAAAATCATTTTATCGGCTCTACACGGAACATATTGTTTGGAATTCACGCAATTGTTACAGAGGACTATTTAATGAAAAAGTTGATGAATTTTCGTTTATTTTTAACTAATATTTGCTGAAGAAGGCATTTTCATTAATTGTAAGGAAACAACTTCATGATTAAACAAACACTATTAGCCAGTTCGGCTACGGTTTTTATTATCTTATCTCCTCTCGCACATGCCGATCTGTTGCAAGGTCTGCGTGATATCAGAAATGCCGTAACTGATGTCTCAACTGGCACTAAAGAAGTGAGTTCTTTAAAAAATGATTTGGGACTAGCTGCAAATACACCCACCACTAATTCAGATGAATTAGGCACCGGTGATGTCTTGTCAGCCAAAATCAATAAATTAAAAGTATTTAAAGATCCGGACAGAGATGCTTCTACTGTTTCAGAATTGAATAAAGACAATGACATTATCTTTATGGGCGAAGAAGCCAACGGTTTCTATTACGTTACAACGGATGAAGGTATTGAAGGTTGGGTTCAAACGATATTGGTCACTAAACGTTAATTTGAACAGCAAATCAGAAGAACAAAACAACGTCGGCAATAGGTCGGCGTTTTTGTTTGTTTGAGATAAAACCTTTAATGATTTTTCAGATAACAATTTTTTAGAAACTATTTCAAAAACTTAGCAATAAAAAATTAACCAAAGGGTCGATGTCTGTACAATTTACGCTCTCATCAGGCAAAACAGCATTAGGCTAACGTAGGCCACTTAATCGAATGCATTTCCAAAAAAAATTAAGCTAAACCCGCTTGCAACCGCTACAAACAGTAATATTCACTTTCGTTATAAAGACCTTTCCACGGAGTTTAAATGCAGTTTATTAACAACCTTCCTATTGGGAAGAAAATTTTCAGTATTGTTATTGTTCTTGGTTTGATGCAGATCCTGATTGCAGCATTGGCCATCGTTAAAATGAACGATATTTCTGCTGAATTTAATGTGATGTATGAAATGGCGATCCCACTGGAAAGTCGTGTTACACAAACCAGTCAACTGCAACTTAAAAAAACCATCGCCTTACAAGAACAATAACAATACTGAAAATT
>JAMDEF010000025.1:0-8933 GCA_023488305.1 Gammaproteobacteria bacterium
AAAAGTCACTGAATTAAACAGTAAAGACAATGATGTTGTCGCCGTAGCGGATGCTGTAAGAGCCTTGGCAAAAGATAAAAAAGTAACTCCGGCAGAAGCCTTAACAGCCGTTGCTAAAAATATGCGAGTCGGTTTATCTGGTGCACGTAAACCACGTGCGGAAAGTGCTGATAAATATCGCCATCCTCAAGATCCGCAAAAAACCTGGAAAGGCTTTGGTAAACGTCCTTTGTGGTTGGTTGAAGAACTCAACCAAGGTCGCAAACTTGAAGAGTTCAGAATTAAGTAGAGCTTTATCAAGCAGTGGTTTTGCCGCACTGCTTTTTCGTTTGACCGGTTTCAGAAATCATTACGCTGATTGTGATCCGCACATTCGGTGCTTTCGGCATTTCTGCCGCTAAGGTATCCTTTCCAGCTTTCCTGCATCATATTCACAAAGAGAACCCATGCAAGCTGACTATCGCCCAGATGTGATCGAGACTGCCGCCCAGACATGGTGGCAACAACATCAAACTTTCCGTGCTACAGAAGACACGAGCAAAGAAAAATTCTATTGCCTGTCAATGTTCCCTTATCCAAGCGGTCAGCTGCATATGGGCCATGTACGCAATTACACGATTGGCGATGTTATCTCTCGTTATCAGCGCATGCTGGGCAAAAATGTATTGCAGCCTATGGGCTGGGATGCGTTTGGCTTACCGGCCGAGAATGCCGCATTAAAACATCAGGTGCCGCCAGCTGAGTGGACTTATAAAAATATCGATTATATGCGTGCTCAGTTGCAACGATTGGGTCTGGCTTATGATTGGGATCGTGAAATAGCCACATGTAAACCAGATTATTATCGTTGGGAACAATGGCTGTTTGTCCGTTTATTCAAGAAAGGTCTGGTCTACAACAAAACAGCTGCGGTCAACTGGGATCCGGTTGATCAAACGGTACTGGCTAATGAGCAGGTAATTGATGGTCGTGGCTGGCGTTCAGGTGCTTTGGTTGAGCGGCGTGAAATACCTCAGTGGTTTATGAAAATTACTGATTATGCAGAAGATCTGCGTAATGATTTACAACAACTCTCCGGCTGGCCTGAGCAAGTTAAAACCATGCAGGCGAATTGGATTGGTCGCTCTGAAGGGGTGCAAATCACTTTTTCCGTAGCTGATAGTGAAGAAGATATTGCGGTTTATACCACGAGACCGGACACCCTGATGGGAGTTAGTTATGTTGCCATTGCCGCCGAGCATCCAATTGCGTTGCGCATGGCCGAATCGAATCCACAGTTGCAGCAATTTATTGAAGAATGCAAGAAAACTGACACGACCGAAGCCGCACTGGAAACTGCTGAGAAAAAAGGTATGGCTACCGGGGTGTCGGTATTTCATCCAATCAGTGGTGAACGTATTCCAGTTTGGGTCGCCAACTTTGTGCTGATGGGTTATGGCACTGGGGCGGTGATGTCAGTTCCGGCCCATGATCAGCGTGATTTCGAGTTTGCTCAAAAATACGAATTACCGATCCGCCAGGTTATCGCGGCATTAGATGATACTGAAATCAATCTGCAAAAAGCGGCTTTCACCGAAAAAGGCCGATTGATTAATTCGTCGCAATTTACCGGCCTTACTTCAGCAGAAGCCTTTGATGCAATCGCCGATGAGCTGAGCAAACAAAACAAAGGCGAACGACAGGTCAATTATCGGTTACGTGACTGGGGAGTATCCCGTCAACGTTATTGGGGTACCCCAATTCCGATCATCTATTGTGATAGTTGTGGCGCAGTGCCCGTGCCTGAAGCAGATTTACCGGTGTTATTACCAGAAGATGTCGTAGTTGACGGTTCAGGCTCACCCATTAAATCGATGCCAGAGTTTTATCAATGTGCTTGCCCTGAATGTGGCAAACCAGCTCGAAGGGAAACCGATACATTTGATACTTTCTTTGAATCTTCTTGGTATTACGCACGCTTTACCAGTGCCGATAATCAAAATGCGATGTTGGACGAAAGAGCTAATTATTGGTTGCCAGTTGATCAATATATTGGTGGTATCGAACATGCGGTATTGCATTTACTATATGCCCGGTTCTTCCATAAGTTATTACGTGATGAAGGGCTGGTTACAGGTGATGAGCCGTTCAAGAATCTGTTAACGCAGGGTATGGTGCTTAAAGATGGCGCCAAGATGTCAAAATCAAAAGGCAACACCGTTGATCCGCAGGCCCTAATAGACGAATATGGTGCCGATACAGCGCGTTTATTTATGATGTTTGCTGCCCCACCTGAAATGTCGCTGGAATGGTCAGATAATGCTGTGGAAGGTGCCAATCGTTTCTTGAAACGTTTATGGCGCAGTGTGCATGAACATACCGATGCGGGCGTAGTACAGGATAAAACATTAACAGATTTGTCTGAAGCTGCGACAGATCTGCGACGCCTGGCCTATCAAACGCTGACCAAAGTATCTGATGATTTGGGACGCCGTCATACCTTTAACACAGCCATTGCAGCGGTGATGGAATTGATGAATGCCCTGACCAAGTTTACCGAGCAAAGTGATCAGGCGCGGGCTGTCCGTCAGGAAGTATTGGAACTAGTGGTATTGATGCTAGCGCCTATCACGCCGCATATCTGCCACGTATTGTGGTCACAGCTTGGTTATAGCAATGCAGTAATTGATGCAGCTTGGCCCGAGATTGATTCTGCAGCTTTAAAGCAGGATAAAGTCGAGCTGATGATTCAGGTCAATGGTAAGCTACGGTCAAAATTGATGGTCGATGTAAATGCCCAGCAAGCGGCTATTGAACCACTCGCCCTCGCGGATGAGACAGTTCAACGCTATATAGAAGGCAAAGCGATTCGCATATTTTTAGCAACGGCTGTTAAGGCTTCTGCCGGAGTTACTTTTTTATCTTTTGCCAAGGCTCTTACAGCATCCGCTACGGCGACAACATCATTGTCTTTACTGTTTAATTCAGTGACTTTTTTGGTTTTCAATTTTTTAATTTGTTTCTTTGACTGACTTATCAATTTTTGTAGTTCTTGTTCTGAGAGTTTTTCAAGTTGCAAAGCAGATAAAGTACTCATCACATTACCTTTAATTTAAAACATATAAAAACAGGATAATAACAATATTATTAACTTTGTCTATTTGAAAGCTTTTAATTCCCTGCTGACATTAGTACTTTATATTTTGCATAAAGCTGATCATGGTCTTCAACGTTATCAGGATCTTTTGGAATGCAATCAACTGGACAAACTTCAACACATTGTGGCGTATCAAAATGCCCAACACATTCTGTACATAAGGCAGGATCAATTTCATAAATCTCCTCGCCTTGCGAAATGGCTCCATTAGGGCATTCCGGTTCACATACATCACAGTTAATGCATTCATCAGTAATAAACAGAGACATAATTAACTCCGGTAACTCTCTATTAAGCGGCCATAAAACCGGCAAATTTTAACGCGACTATTTCTTCACTGCCAGTTGCTGTTTTAATGCTTCTTGCACACACGGCGCAACAAATTGAGAAACATCACCGCCTAAAGCCGCTATTTGTCTCACCAGACTGGAGGAAATAAAAGTAAATTGTTCTGCAGGTGCTAAAAATAAAGTTTCAACTTTCCACTGTAACCGACGATTAATTGCGGCAAGTTGCACTTCATATTCAAAATCTGAAACCGCACGTAACCCACGTATTATCACTGAAGCATTTCGCTGCATGGCGTAATCAACTAACAAACCGTCGAAACTGGTAATTTCTACATTCGGCAAATCACTTAAGGTTTGTTTGGCTAATGCCAGTCGCTGTTCAATGGAAAATACGGGTTTTTTACCAGTATCTGCCGCAACCGCAACAATGACTTTTTCAAATAAACGACTGGCTCGTTGAACCAGATCAGTATGCCCGTGTGTAATGGGATCAAATGTTCCGGGATAAATGGCGGTAATTGACATGCCAAAACCTTATTGCATTGCAAATAAACAATATCTTACATCACCCGCTTGTTTATCTTTAATTAAATGCCAATTTTCGGGAAGCTGTTCCACATTTTGATATTTATTAGATTCCAGATACACCAAACTATCTTTATGTAATAGCTTTCTTTCTGTTAATAAATTTGCCATTTCAGACCATAAATTTGCGTGAAATGGGGGATCCAGAAACACAATATCGTATGCAGTGGTGGAAGTATTTATAAATTGCTGGGCAGGTTGTCTGAATAACGTACATTGCTCGGCAGCTAACATTGTTTTATTGGCTTGCAGTTGTTTATAAGCTTGCAGATCCAGCTCAATCATATCGACGTGTTCAGCCCCTCTTGAAGCCGCTTCAAAACCTAATGCGCCACTTCCGCTGAATAAATCAATACAAACCGCCTCATACAAATGCGGTTGTAACCAATTAAACACAGTTTCGCGAATACGATCTGGTGTAGGCCTTAATCCCTCAACATCGGGGAAAGACAAGCGTCTTCCCCGCCATTGACCACCAATAATGCGTACCGACTGACGAGTTGATTTATTCAGCTTCGCCACCCACCAGAATTGTGACCATTTTTTGCGGATGAACACGTTTTTTGTATGCTGCTTTTATCTGTTCAATCGTGACCGCATCCACTCTTTCATTAAAGGTTTCCAAATGATTTAACGGCAAATTATAAAAACCAATCATCGCAAGATAATCGGCAATTTTACTGTTGCTGTCTAAACGCAAAGCAAAGCCACCGGTAATATTTTTTTGTGCAGCAACAAGTTGCTCTGCAGTTGGGCCTTGTTCAACAAAATCCACTAATGTCTGTTGCAAAACTTCCAGTGCCAGTTCTGCCTGATCATTACGGGTTTGCAAACCAAACTGATAAGGACCAGCCTCACGCATCGGCCGGAAGAAACTGTAGGCGCTGTAGGATAAACCGCGTTTTTCACGAATTTCGTCACTGATAATAGACACTAATCCACCACCACCCAGAATGTGATTCCCGACATATAACGGGAAGAAATCGGCGTCATCACGAGTTAATCCTGGTTGTCCCATCAAAATCGTGGTTTGACTGGAAGGATAAGGTAACCGAACTTCTTGTGCAGTTTCCAGAGGAGCGACTTTAGGCAGAGCTGCTGCTTTTGTCCCAGCAGGCAGACTTGCAGAAATGGTTTCCGCTAACGCTTTTGCCTGATTTTTATCAGCATCACCCACAATCACCAATACCGCATTGCTGGCCACGTAATATTGTTTATAAAACTGCTCCAAATCGGCAATATTTATTTCATTTACCGAGGTTTCCGTGCCAATTGGCATCGCTGCGTAAGGGTGATTGGCAAATAACTGCTGATAAAAAGCGCGATCAGCCATTGCTGACGGTGACTGTCTTTCACCTTGCAAGCTGGTTTTCATTTGGTTAATAAGCCGGGCAAACGAATCTTCAGGAAAGCTTGGTTGGCTAATCACTTCCACAAACGTGTCAATTGCAGGTTGTAAAGCATCCCCTTTGGATAATGTACGCAAACTGAATACCGCCATGTCCCGCTCTGATTCAGATTTGAATTCGGCACCAACATCATCAAAAGCAGTAGCGATTGCATCAGTATCTTTATTTTTGGTGCCCTGATTGAGCATAGAACTCGTTAACAACGCCACTCCACCTTTCGGATCGCGTGCAGCACCGGCATCAAATACCAAGCGAATATCCAGCATAGGAAGTTGTTTCGCTTCAACAAAATAGACTTGTGTGCCATTTTTGGTTTGCCAATTTTCTATTTGTGGGCTGGCAACCGCTGAAGTAGCTAATAAGAGCCCCGCTATTAAGGCAATGAACTTAACGAGCATGTGGATCTCCCGAAGTAGGACGTGGTGGTGCATTGTCTGTAGCCACTGGAATCAATTCTGCAATGGTCAGACCGTCTTCAATAAAATATTTTTCAGCGACTTGCTGGACTTGCTCGGCTGTGATCGCACTGATTTTATCGGGATAACTGTCAACCAAACGCCAATCCAACCCTACCGTTTCGAGCATGCCTAATTGCATGGCTTGGTAAAATACGCTGTCAAGCTGGTAAACCGAGCTGGCGATTACCTGCGTTTTAACCCGTTGTAATTCAGTCTCGGTAACCGGTTCAGTTTTGACTTTATCAATTTGTGCAAACACAGCCTGTTTAACATCTTCGACTGTTTTACCTTGAGCTGGTGTGGCTGCAATAGTGAAGATATCGTCCAAACGAGAAAACGCACTGTTATAGGCACTGACACCTGCAGCAACTTGTTGGCCGCGAACCAGTTCACGTGAGAAACGGCTACTTGCACCACCATCTAGAATGCCTGCCAAGACATCTAACGCATAAGGCTCCCATTCTTCCTCTGCCGTGGTGACAACCGGTACTTTCCAGCCCATCATCAAATAAGGAAGCTCTGCAGGCGCTTTAAGTTGCAAGGTTCGCAGACCACGCTGCGGCACTTCCACCTGTGGTTTTACAGTCGCTAGTTGCTCAGGAGCCAGCGGACCAAAGTATTGCTGTGCCAATTGGTAAACTTCGTCTGGCTCAACATCACCAACCACCACAACCGTAGCGTTATTGGGTGCATACCACATCTGATACCATTCACGCAGATCCTCGGGATCGTAATGATTAATATCATTCATCCAGCCAATAACCGGGTGATGATAAGGGCTGTTCATAAAGGCCATCGCATTCATGGCTTCACGTAATAAAGAACGTGGATTATCGTCGGTACGCATGCGACGCTCTTCGGCAACTACTTCGCGTTCCTTTAACAACTCCGCATCATCGATAATCAGTTTGCGCATTCTTTCTGCTTCAAGCCTAAAACTGATTTCCAAACGGTCTTTTTCCAATGTCTGAAAATAGGCGGTATAGTCACGGCCGGTAAAGGCATTTTGCGAGCCGCCATTTTCAGCAATGATTTGTGAAAATTCGTTCGGGCCCAGGTTCTCGGTGCCCTTAAACATCATGTGTTCGAGAATATGCGAAATACCGGTTATACCATTGTGTTCGTAACTTGAACCAACTTTATACCAGATCTGAGAAACCACTACAGGCGCTCTGTTATCCGGTTTAACTAACAATTTGAGTCCATTTTCCAGCTGATATTCACTGACTTGTGCAAAGCCAATAACAGGCACTATCAGCAGTGCCCAAACAAGTTTTTTTAAGTTGTGCATCTGCATCTCACAATTGATGACATGATAAGATTATTAATCGAACACTAACGACAAACCGAGAATATGTTTAGTTTCCTCAGAAAAAAAGCCAAACCCAGCGAAAATAACAGCGAGCAAGCAAACCTCACTGAGCAGCAGTCAGCCGCACATGATGCGGAAGTTATCGCAGATACTCAAGTTACCGACATTTCAGATAAACCAAGTTTTTTTGGTCGCCTTAAACAAGGACTGAGTCGCAGCAGCTCAAAACTGACCGAAGGTTTTGCTGATTTAGTACTGGGCAGGAAAACCATTGACGATGATCTGCTGGAAGAATTGGAAACTCAATTACTCAGTGCAGATTTGGGTATCGAAGCCACTCAAACCATCATTAATGATTTAACGCAACGCGTCGCCCGTAAGCAGCTGAATGATCCACAAGCACTATTTTCTGCCATGCATGCCGATATGGTGGAGATCCTTAAACCAGTATCCAAGCCACTGCAGATTCAATCATCGCCGGGGCCTTTTGTGATCTTAATGGTGGGCATTAATGGGGTTGGCAAAACCACCACTATTGGTAAATTAGCCAAACAATTTCAATTGCAAGGCAAAAAAGTCATGTTGGCAGCTGGCGATACCTTTCGTGCCGCAGCTGTTGAGCAGTTGCAGGTTTGGGGAGAACGTAATCAGATCCCAGTGATTGCGCAACAAAACGGCGCCGATTCAGCATCCGTTATTTTTGATGCGTTACAAGCCGCCAAAGCTCGTCAAATGGATATTCTTATTGCGGATACCGCAGGGCGTTTGCATACGCAATCCAATTTGATGGAAGAACTGAAAAAAGTAAAAAGAGTGATGGCCAAACTGGATGCCAATGCACCGCATGAAATTATGCTGGTTTTGGATGCTGGTACTGGACAAAATGCTTTGTCTCAAGCTGAACAATTTCATCAGGCCATAGGTTTAACTGGCATTACCCTGACTAAATTGGATGGAACCGCTAAAGGCGGAATCATTTTTGCGATAGCTAAAAAAATCGGCCTGCCCATTCGTTATATTGGTGTGGGTGAAAGCATTGATGATTTAAGAACTTTCGAAGCAGAAGATTTTGTTGATGCCCTACTCGGCCGTGAAACCACATCATGATTCGTTTTGAACAGGTTTATAAACGTTACGAAAGCCAGCATGAAGCACTCTCAGGCTTAAGTTTTGAATTATTGTCGGGTGAAATGGCTTTTTTAACAGGCCACTCTGGTGCAGGCAAAAGTACCTTATTAAAACTCATTGCATTGATTGAGCGCAGTTCTCATGGACAGGTCATCGTCAATAATCAAAATCTGAATCGGCTGCCTAAATGGAAAATACCCTATTACCGCCGCAAAATAGGTTTGGTCTTTCAAGATCATAATCTGCTGCATGATCGAACGGTGTTTGATAATGTTGCCCTACCATTGATTATTGCCGGCGAAAATCATCGTGAAATTGGCCGCCGGGTACGGGCCGCTCTGGATAAAGTTGGTTTGCTCGGTAAAGAACGCAGTTTACCAATTGCTTTGTCAGGTGGTGAACAACAGCGTGTTGGTATCGCCAGAGCAGTGGTTAATCGCCCACCAGTGCTATTAGCGGATGAGCCAACCGGGAACCTCGATCCAGAACTCGCGCATGAGATCATAAGGCTTTTTCAGGAGGTGAACGCCTCCGGGGCCACGGTGGTCGTGGCGACGCACGACAAGGGACTGATAACCACCTTCGGCGGCCGGGTGATTCTTCTCGACCGCGGCA
>JAMDEF010000025.1:8943-9685 GCA_023488305.1 Gammaproteobacteria bacterium
AGAATTATCCAGAGAAATCATGCATCTGTTTGAACAATTTAATCAGGTCGGCGTTACCGTGTTTATTGCCAGCCATGATCAGGATTTAATCAACCAGATGTCCTATCGCCATATCACGCTGCAGCACGGAAAACTTGCTGAAAATCATTCATGAAATTATTTAATATCCATAACTACCTGCTACGTCATGTGCAGGTAATGCTCTCCAGTCTTGGTGAATTATGGCGACAGCCAGTGGCCACCACGATGACCTTACTGGTAATCGGCATTGCCCTTTTATTACCCGCGGGTTTGTATATCATTCTGAAGAATGTCGAACAAGTAAGCGGTGAATGGCAACAAGCCAATCGCATTTCATTATTTTTGCAAAATGAGATGTCTGACAGACGTGGTGAGCAACTGGCAGAACAGCTGCTTACCTGGCCAGATATTACTGAAGCGTCATTTCAATCAGCGCAGCAGTCATTAAATGAGTTTCGTGAAATATCTGGCTTGCAGAGTCTGCTGGACACATTACCGAACAACCCTTTACCAGCAGTTATCATTATTGAGCCTGAAGAAAATCAACCTCAGGAAGCTACAGAAGCGTTGCTTGAAAGACTTGCAGCTTTACCCGAAGTGGATTTAGCTCAACTCGATATGCAGTGGTTGCAACGTCTTCGCAGCATTAATGAAACTGGTCAACGTGGTATCAGTATCCTGGCCATTTTATTGTCGTTAAGTGTGTTGCTGGTTATTGTCA
>JAMDEF010000025.1:9695-14921 GCA_023488305.1 Gammaproteobacteria bacterium
TTAATCGTCAAACGGAAATTCGTGTTATTAAATTAGTTGGCGGTACCAACGCGTTTGTCAGACGACCTTTTTTATATACCGGAATGTGGTATGGCCTGCTTGGCGGAGTGTTAGCCTGGGTGACGTTATTAATAAGTCTGCTCATCATCAGCGGACCGATTGATGACCTGGCCGCGTTATATGACAGTCAATTCAAACTTCGATGGTTTGCTGGGCAAATGTTATTTGGTTTGCCGCTTTGCGGATTATTACTCGGTGTGATGGGCGCTTGGCTAGCAGTGAGTAGACATTTGAACGCAATTGAGCCAAGCTAAGCAGATAAAGAAACTTTCCATACCAATGGTATTCTAATAGGTACTTTTTATTATTCTATTTGGTAAAATGAAATTAGGTTTTCTCAGGGAGAACGCATACATGACAACACATGCAGCCCAATATCAACTTGCCACTGCACCTATTGGCAATCTGGATGCATATACTAATCTTGTGCATCAGATTCCCGTTTTAACGGCAGAAGAAGAGCACGATTTAGCTACACGTTTACAGCAAAATGGTGATCTTGAAGCGGCACAGCGTCTGGTTCTGTCACATTTACGTTTTGTAGTTCGTATTGCCAAAGGCTACAGCGGTTATGGTTTACCTGTTGCCGATTTGATTCAGGAAGGTAATATCGGCTTGATGAAAGCGGTTAAACGATTTGACGCGGAAAAAGGCGTCCGCCTTGTTTCATTTGCCGTGCATTGGATTCGTGCTGAAATTCATGAGTACGTTATTCGTAACTGGCGCATCGTTAAAATCGCTACCACTAAAGCACAACGCAAATTGTTCTTTAATCTGCGTAGTGCCAAACAACGTCTGGGTTGGCTGAATCAGGATGAAATTGAAGCTGTCGCTGAAGATCTCGGTGTGACCGCGGCCAATGTTATTGATATGGAACGTCGACTGGCTCAACCGGATACATCATTTGATTTGCCAGTAGACAGCGATGATGACGAATCCAGTTATTCACCTGCAGCTTATTTAACTGCCGCAGATAACAGCGATCCATCAAAGCAATTGGAACAAGATGATTATGCTGAATTTCAGCAGCAGAAACTGGTAAATGCATTAGCCACATTAGATGATCGAAGTCGCGATATTATCAGTCAACGCTGGCTACATGATAATGATAAAGCTACGCTGCATACATTAGCTGAGCAGTATCAGGTTTCAGCTGAACGGATCCGGCAAATTGAAAATAATGCGATGAAAAAACTTCGTCTGTTAATGGACTAAATGCCAAGCACAAAAAAGCCCGCCAACCTTTCGGAAAGCGGGCTTTTTTTATTCAAACTTAACGTTCGAGCAAAGGTGTTTTGTTAGGTTTGCCATCCCACTCTTCAGCATCGTCGAGAGGATCTTTTTTCTCCGATAAAACCGGCCAGACTTGAGATAATTCCGCATTAATCTGCAGGAATTCCATTTGCTCATCCGGTAAATCATCCTCAGAAAAAATAGCTTCTGCAGGACATTCAGGTTCACAAAGAGTGCAATCTATACATTCATCAGGATCAATAACCAAAAAGTTAGGACCTTCGTGAAAACAGTCTACTGGGCAGACATCAACACAATCAGTATATTTACATTTAATACAGTTTTCAGTGACAACAAAGGTCATGGTGAAATCTCCACAAATACAATTTTTTACAGGCCAGACCTGTCAGAACGTTCGACATTCTACATGATTTACCACTGTTCTGGGCAATGAAGATAATTGCGGTATGATCATCTTCAACTTCCAGATAAACCATCTGCAACAGGATGACCCCATGATAAGAAAAATTTTTATTCTCGCCGTATTTATCAGTGCATTCTTGATCAGCACTGCTTTTGCCGCATTTAATATGCAGGCGGTATCACTGGATCTGTTTTTTGTAGAATGGCAATTGCCTTTAGCCATTCTTTTAATTGCTGTGTTGCTGTTGGGATTGCTGATTGGAGCAACTTTAATTGGACTCAGCACACTTCGAATACGCTATGAAAATCATCGTTTAGTCAGTAAATTACAAAACGCCGAACAAGAACTAAACAGCTTGCGCATCTTGCCTGTACGCAGCAGCCATTAGGCCAATATAATGATGATGCAATGGTTATTTTTGTTATTACCGGTCGCGGCATTATCTGGTTGGATTTTGGCCAAGCGACATTATCAACGCCATCCCCAAAAGCACGTTAAAGCTTTCAATCCCGAATATTTCAAAGGCTTGAACTACCTTCTTAACGAACAACCCGATAAAGCCATTGATGTGTTTATCGGCTTACTTGAAGTAAATAGCGAAACTGTTGAAACGCCTCGCGCCTTAAATAGCGAAACTGTTGAAACGCATCTGGCCTTAGCCAATCTGTTCCGTCGTCGCGGTGAAACTGAACGCGCGATACGTATTCATCAAAACTTAATCGCCCGGCCAAGCTTGCATGGCGAACAACGTTTGCAAGCCATGGTGGAATTAGGTCTGGATTATATGCATGCAGGTGTATTAGACCGTGCCGAGCATCTTTTTTTAGAATTACTACAGCAACCAAATCCGCATCCGCAAGCAGCAAAACAATTAATGCGTATTTACCAGCAGGAAAAAAAATGGGCTCAAGCGATTGAGATGGGCAAACAGATTGATACCAGTAAAACAGGTCAGGTCAGACCTTTGATTGCCCAATTTTATTGTGAGCTGGCAGAGCAACATACCAATCAAGATAGACATGAAGCCTTTACCATGCTGAAACAAGCGTTATTTCAGGATCCGAATTGCGTTCGGGCGAGTCTGCTTGAAGCCAGGCTTTACCTCACAATCAACCAACCACGTAAAGCTCTTGATGCGTTGCAAAATATCGAACAACAAAATCCTGCATTTCTCTCAGAGGCTTTGCCCTATTGGCATAAGGCATATCAGCAGCTCGCAGATCTACCCGCATTAAGAGACAAGTTATCTCAACTGATTACCCGCCATCCCAATATGACCTCAGCCCGCATTATGCTGACAAATATTATTGCAGAGCTAGAAAGCACCAAGGCTTCACAACAATTTCTTTACGAGCAATTACATCATCACCCTTCAGTCGAGGGTCTACATACCCTGATTAAATTAGGTGAAAACAATCAAATTGCACTGATTCCGTTGATTGATCGCATCACCCGCACAATGGTGGAAAAAGGTGATCGTTATACCTGCAAAAACTGCGGTTTCTCTGGTAAAACCATGCACTGGTTATGTCCAGG
Organism: Gammaproteobacteria bacterium; assembly: GCA_023488305.1. Classification (GTDB taxonomy): domain Bacteria; phylum Pseudomonadota; class Gammaproteobacteria; order Nitrosococcales; family Methylophagaceae; genus Methylophaga. Next base: position 12,949 of record JAMDEF010000025.1, read on the forward strand.
TTGTGCCAAATGGGGTACGGTCCGGCCAACTGAAATTCATCTTACCGCCTTGGAAAAATTACTGGATTCAGCTTCATGAGTAAAATACGCATTTATCACAACACACGTTGCAGCAAATCACGCGAAACCTTAGCATTGTTGGAAAACCAGCAACGTGATATTGAAATTATCGACTATTTGAAAACACCCCCGACACCAGACGAGTTAACCGTTATTCTGCAACAACTTAAGATGCGGCCCAGGCAATTATTACGCTCTAAAGAAACGCTGTATAAAGAGCTTCAGTTGGATAATGACAAATTATCTGATCAACAGTTGATCGAGACCATGTGCGCCAACCCTAAACTCATTGAGCGTCCCATCGTCATCAAAAACAATCAAGCCATTATTGGCCGGCCACCTGAAGCCGTATTGAATATCCTTTGAGAGTCCAGCATGCATGAGATTTTGATCCTTTATTACAGCCAGTCCGGTCAGGTTAAAACCATGGCAGAACAAATTGCTCGAGGCGTGGAAAAACACCCGCACTGTATTGCCAGAATCCGGACTGTACCTAAAGTTTCTACTGTGTGTGAATCAACTGAAGAAGCTATTCCCTCCTCTGGGCATCTTTACGCGACCGCAGCCGATTTACAAGAATGCGCAGGTCTCATACTCGGTAGTCCAACCCGCTTTGGGAATATGGCGTCAGCACTTAAATATTTTATCGACAGTACCAGTGATAGTTGGTTATCCGGCACCTTAAGTGGCAAGCCTGCTGCAGTGTTTACCTCGACCGGCAGTTTACATGGAGGACAGGAATCAACCTTGTTATCGATGATGTTACCGCTGTTACATCATGGCATGGTGATAAGTGGACTGCCTTACACTGAAGCAGCACTGATGACGACCCAAACAGGCGGAACGCCCTATGGTGCCAGCCATTTTGCTGGTGTTGATAACAAATTATCACTGAGTCAGGAAGAAATTGACCTCTGCCAGGCATTAGGCCTAAGAGTGGCAGAACTCGCAGTAAGGCTAGCCAAATGAATTTAGTTCAAACTCTGAGAATGATTTCGTTAATCAGTTTTTTGGACTGATGGTTACTTTTATTAATTTGGATTTTAATCGCCGAACACAGTGAAAATTTTCCGGTAGCCGCCTGGCTTATCATTGGGGTTATGCCTTTATTGTTTCCAATGCGAGGCATCCTTTACGGTAAAACATACACCCACGCCTGGGCCAGTTTTTTGATGTTGTTTTATATCGCACACGGGATCGGTGAGCTTTACAGCCGTGATGCAGTTATTTGGTATCCGTTATTTGAAGTGATATTCAGCAGCAGTTTTTTTATAGCTGCGAACCTCTATATTCGTGCCTTTGCAAAATTGCGAAAGAACGCACAGACTTAATCCACGAATAGTGTTGAAATGACTGTGAATTTCAGGGGGTTCAAATGAGCACAATTCCAGCCATCCAATCAGCTTTTCAAGGCATTCAGAGTGGCATGCAAAGCATGAATAAAAATGCTTTTGCGGTAGCCAGCGAATCCACCAAAGGTGGTGATATGGTTACCCCATTAGTAAATATGAACAGTGATAAATTTCAAGTTCAAGCTTCTGCTAAAGCATTACAAATTAGCTCCGACACCCTGGGCACATTGCTCGATATCAAAGTCTAAATTTAACTTTCCTAGATTCTATTCCAGGTAATACTGGCGAAAAAAAGACATTTGACGCTACACTATAGTCGTTACTGACTACGAAGCCCTATTTTGAGTTTACCCCCATACGTTGCGCTCAACGAAACCAGCATCCGCGAAGCGCTTAGTCCCGACATACTTCAGCAAATTGATAGTCTTCAGGTTTTCTCTGAAGTCACTTCGACCAATGATATTCTCTGGCAGCAATCTCAAAGCGGAATTAAAGGTATTGCCATATGTATGGCAGAAATGCAGACAGCTGGTCGCGGACGTCGCGGGAGTCAATGGCTAT
>JAMDEF010000141.1 GCA_023488305.1 Gammaproteobacteria bacterium
CTTATATTGTTTGAGGTCAGTATAAAGTAATCAAGGGGTCAGCAAACTTGAAAAAATTGTTAGAAATTTAAATCCTTCACCTGCATTTATTTTTTGAGTAGATTAAAGGGCATATCTTAAAGATCAATGGGGTCAGAGTCGATTGAAATTCACTTCAAAAAAAATCGATAGGGTCAGAGTGTTTGATTTTGGGTGACGATATATGAAAGACGAATGAAGAAATTATCACGACCAAGTGAGATCCGAAATGACGAGGAAATTGTTCTATCGGTCCGGCAGTGGGTTAACACTTTTGTGATGGAAATGAATCTTTGCCCATTTGCTAAGCATGAGATGCTGAACAATCGGGTGCGCTTTGCTACCACAAGAGCGATAACGGAAGAGCAATTGTTGATGTCACTGCAAGACGAGCTGGAACTGCTCAATAGTGATCCGTCAGTTGAAACTACGCTGCTGATTCACTCAGATGTATTGCAGAACTTTTATGATTACAATCATTTTTTGAGTAATGCCGATACCCTTCTTTTGGATATGGGACTAGAAGGTACCTATCAGATCGCCAGTTTTCATCCAGATTATCAATTTGGTGGAACAAATCCGGACGATGCAGAGAATTATACAAACCGCTCACCTTATCCCTTGTTGCATCTTATTCGGGAGGCGAGTCTTGAGCGAGCTATTGTGGAATATCCTGATGTCGATCAAGTTCCAATACGAAACGTGGCGCTAATGAATAGTCTGGGACAAAATAAGCTGCAGGCATTATTTGAGAGCTTATTTCAGCTGTAGGGAGCAGTATTACTTTAAGGATAAATCCGTCAGCAAACTTAAAAATTCAATTGAAGTTCACATCACCTGCTAATGCAGATCAATATGGTCGGAGTGCAAAACTGGCAACACCGGCCAAAAAGTGAGCTAAATCATAGTTCTGGTGATATTGAGATATCAAGGGGGCAGCCAACTTGTTTTTACGATTTGGTAGCACGGTTTTCTACCTCCTTTGGCTAACGGTCTGAGAAAGGACACAACTCAAAGTTTTATTTTGGAGCTTCAATGATGACAACCGAATGGCTGGAAATCAATCAGGGTAGCGCCCCCATACTGGTGAGCTTACCGCATACCGGAACGCACATCCCCAACTCTATCCAATCTCAGCTTGCCTGTTCGACCGAACAAGCCCTGACAGATACCGACTGGTATGTGCACCAGTTGTACGATTTTGTCAGCTCAATGGGAATATCCACTGTTCGTACTGCTATTGCCCGCTGCGTGGTCGATTTAAACCGCGATCCTTCCGGTCAGTCATTGTACCCTGGCCAGGCCACCACAGAGCTTTGCCCAACAACCCGTTTTGATGGACAGCCGCTGTATTCAGCGCCTATTGACGAAGCAGAAATTGAACGTCGTAAAAAGCAGTATTATGAACCCTACCATGCCGCTATTAGGGGCCAGTTGGAGCGGTTGTTGCTGGATCACAACATTGTCATTCTGTTTGACGCCCACTCGATTCGTTCACAATGTCCACGACTTTTCGACGGCACATTGCCGGACTTGAACCTGGGTACGAATAGTGGGCGAAGCTGCGCGTCCGACCTTGCCCTTCTGGTCGAAACGCATTTATCCGGTGGTAACTTTTCTTTCGTGCATAACGGTCGGTTTAAAGGTGGCTGGATAACTCGCCATTTTGGCCAGCCTTCCAGTCAGATTCACGGGTTGCAGTTAGAAATAGCTCAGCAAAGCTACATGCACGAAGTTCAAGGTGACTCTCCTGCTCCATATTCTGCTGCCCGTGCTGCTGCATTGCAGTCAGAACTGAAAGGTCTGTTTGTTAAGCTGGTGAACTGGGCTCAGGCCAAGGGTTCAAGGGGTCAGCCAACTTGAAAAGTTTACTTGTTACTCTGAAAATCAAGGAATCAATAGGTCAGAGTCGATTGAAATTTGCTTCACAACTATCAATGGTAACTGACGTCATTTATTTCAATTTTTACCCTAGCTACAGACATTAAGCAGTATGGAATATTTCTTAGAACTGGGACATATTGGGCTATTCATCGCTGCATTTTTAGCCGCGACGATTTTACCTTTAAGCTCAGAAATCGTTTTGAGTGCTTTATTGCTGAATGGTTTATCCCCCACTACGCTAGTCATCATTGCAACAACAGGAAATGTTTTGGGTTCAATCACAAACTATGCTCTAGGTTACTGGGCTAGTTTGGTTGTGGTAAAAAAGTGGTTAAGGATGTCAGAAGATGATTTCGTGCGAGCAGAACAGCGCTTTGTTAAATACGGCATGTTTGCGTTGTGTTTTGCCTGGGTTCCAATAATCGGTGACCCATTAACCGTTATGGCAGGTGTTTTGCGGGTTCGCTTAAGGTGGTTTCTTATATTGGTTACTGCGGGTAAATTTCTGCGGTATGTCGTCATTAGTTACATGGTATTAAATGTCAATTAACAGATACATCAAACGATCAACAATAAAAAGAGACAGATTCCGTAGGTTGGGTTGAAGCATGAAACCCAACACTTTATAAATGACACAACGTTATCTAATTGTTGGGTTTCGTAAACTCTACCCAACCTACCCTATTTTGAAAATCTAAGGGTCAGCTAACTTAAAAAAGTAATCAAAAGGGTCAGGCACCATTAAATATATGACAGAAAAAGAAAAAATGCTCTCAGGTGAATTATATGACCCGAATGACGATGAGCTTTTGAAGTTACGTCTCGAGGCTCGCTTGCTTACAGAAAAACTCAATCAAACCAGCGTTAGTAACGCGGATAAAAG
>JAMDEF010000110.1 GCA_023488305.1 Gammaproteobacteria bacterium
TTGTTGTTCAAATTACCTTTAGTCGCTAACACCTTGCCACATTGTGACAAGATCGAAGCAATCATTTCCTTGAGTGTTGTTTTACCGTTGCTGCCGGTGACTGCAACCACTTTTGCATGACTTTTCTGCCGCCAGAATCTGGCGATTTGTCCATAAGCGCGGGTAACATCTTCAACAACAAGCTGCGGCAACTCACTAGGAATATAACGATTCACCAGAGCAGCGCAAGCACCTGCTTGATAAGCCTGTTCAATAAATTCATGACCATCGCTATTCACACCAGACAATGCGACAAACAGATCACCGCTTTCGATTTGCCGGCTATCGATCTTACTACCAGTCATCACGGCATCATTGCCATGTAATTCTGTGTTGAGTAGTTCAGCGATCTCGGTCAGAGTTATATTCGTCATAGCGTAACCCTTGTGACTGAGTGGCGTTTTTGTATGGCTTTCATAGCTATCTCGTAATCATTAAATGGTTTTTTGACGCCAGCGATTTCCTGATAATGCTCATGGCCTTTGCCTGCAATCAGCACCATATCTTCAAGTGCAGCATCATTGACCGCGTATTCAATCGCCCGTTGTCTATCTGCTTCGATATGCACATCAATATTGCTTGGGATACCAGCCAAAATATGTTCGATTATGCTGGTGCTGCTTTCATTGCGCGGGTTGTCGTCAGTCAGCCCTACCTTATCAGCCAGTTCACTGGCGATTTGCCCCATTAATGGACGTTTTCCGTTATCACGATCACCACCACAACCAAATACACACCAAAGTTTGGAACGTGTATCAATATGCTGACGCATACCCTGTAATGCTTTCGCGAGAGCATCCGGAGTGTGAGCAAAGTCAATCACAACCGCGGGTTGCAAATTGCTCGCTAACATTTGCATGCGTCCATTGACACTAATTAACGAACTCAAGCCTTGCGCAATCTCTGCAGCTGACCACTCCAGCAATGACAAAACTGCGGCTGTCGCCAACATATTTTCGACATTAAACTTGCCAAGCAATCGGCTTTGAATCGTTAAATTCTGCTGGGAAATCTGTAAATTAAATTGCAAACCGGTTGTAGCAGTACGAATTTCAGCAGCGAAAAAATCCGCCTGAGAATCCATATTGCTATAGCGAACGGTGGTTATTTGCTTCTCAGTTAACGATGCAATCAATGATTGACCAAATGCATCATCGGCATTCACAACAGCGGCTCGCAATGAATCAAAATCAAATAAACGTTGTTTTGCCGCGGCGTAGTCCGCCATGCTCTGATGGTAATCAAGATGATCACGGCTTAAATTAGTCAATACTGCATAATCAATATCGACAAAATTCAATCTTCCCTGCTCTAAGGCGTGGGACGACGCCTCGACAGCGACATATTGAATTCCACTATCACGCATTTCTGCCAATATCGCTTGTAAACGCACAGGGTCCGGCGTTGTCATACCGTTATATTGCATGTCGGCTAACCGTCCACTGCCAAGCGTGCCGATTACTCCGCACGCTTGTCCTGCATTTTCCAGTGCCTGAGCGATAAATTGTGTCACTGAAGTTTTGCCATTAGTGCCTGTCACGGCAATGATGGTCATCACTGCTGATGGATAGTTATAAAACGCCGCAGCAAGACGTGAAGTTTTATCTTTAAGATTTGCGACGGCCACCGATTCAATAGGTGTAGCTGCCAGTTGTTGCAACAATTCAGGTTCTAACGGTAATTCAGCTGAGTAGCAAACTGCTGCAACATTGGCCGTAATGGCTTGTTTAATATGCTGTGCCCGTATCTGGGGATTGCTCGCTAATGCAATAAACAAATCCCCATGATTAAGCTGACGGCTATCCATGCTCATGCCCGTTATCATCACAGTTGAGTTGGTATCGCTTTCAACCAGCTGCATTAAATCAATCAGGCGCATTTGATATTTCATTGATGTGCCACCTGCAATTGCGTTTGCGGCAAAGCATCAGGCGCAATATTTAATAACCGCATCGCACCGACCATGACATCAGCAAATACTGGCGCAGCTACTGCGCCACCGTAATATTCTTCCCCGGTAGGGTTATCAATGACTACCACCATCGCAAGCCGCGGATTGCTGGCTGGAATTAAACCGGCAAATAACGACAGATATTCGCTTTCGGTATACCCGCCCGCCATAGCTTTTTTTACGGTACCGGTTTTAGCGGCAACACTGTAATTAGGTACTGCAGCACGTTGCGCCGTACCACCCGGCAAAACCACAAGCTCCATCATGCCACGAACCGTTTCCATCAAATCTTTGGAAAATACTCGACGACCTTTTGGTGTTTTATCCTGTTTAATAAAGGTGACATCGCGCATGATGCCGCCATTGCCAATAATCGTATACGCCCGGGCAAGCTGTAATGTATTGGTCGCTAAACCATAACCATAAGCCAGGGTGGCACGATCCAAAGTTCGCCATGAACGTGGATCAGGTAAACGTCCCATTGCTTCGCCTGGGAAGTAAGCACCACTGTCGACGCCCATGCCAAAACTGGCAAAATCTTCCCAAAGTTGCATAGGTTCTATTTCCAATGCAATCTTGCTGGCGGCGACGTTACTGGATTTTTGAATGGATGTGGCAAGATCAATAATGCCGTAATCACGAAAATCACGAATATTATGACCACTAACACGCATGGTACCGGGATGGGTATTGATCATCGTGGTGAGATCAAATTTACCCGACTTCAAACCACTGACTACTGTAAATGGTTTGACGGTTGAACCAGGTTCAAACAAATCGGTAACCGCACGATTACGTAAGTCAGTTGAACTTACGCCATACCGATTATTCGGATTAAATGCTGGCTGGTTGACCATTGCCAATACTTCGCCAGTCTGTACATCCAGAATAACGGCAGAACCCGATTGTGCACCGTGTTTTTCAACTGCATTTTTTAGTGCGTTATAACTCAGATACTGCAAACGAAGATCGATGCTCAACTGAATATTTTCACCAGCTTTCGCCGCACGAATCGGATCACCACCACCTACAAAATTACCTTTGCTGTCACGCACCATGCGACGCAGTCCAGGCACGCCAGTTAAAATGGGTTCATAGGTTAACTCGAGACCTTCCTGACCAATATCATCAACATTGGTAAAGCCTACAACATGGGCAGCAACTTCACCGGTTGGGTAATATCGTTTGTATTCCCGTTGTAGTGCCACACCACCAATATTTAACTGTTTGACCTGCTCTGAAATTTCAGGTGTTACCCGACGTTTGAGATAAAGAAATTCGCGATTGGGATTTTGATAAATCCGCTCACGGACATTTCTTGCATCAATTCCCAGAATGGATGCTAATTTTGTCAATTGTGGATGTTCAGGATCGGTTGCCTGTGGATTCAACCACACCGAATGTACCGGTGTACTAATGGCCAGAGGTTCGCCATGTCGATCCAGAATCATGCCCCGATGGGCGACGATGGGCACATTACGCAAATGACGCGCATCGCCTTGATTACGTAAAAAATCAGGGTTTAACACCTGAATATCCACCAACCGCCACAATAAACCCAAACCAATCAGAATAAACGAGAGTCTGACCAGATTCAGCCGCCAGCTGCCGGTTTGTTGATAACCGCGTTGTTGACGGCGACTCATGGTTTAACCACCACTGTTTGCTCGTTGCTAGGCACTTGCATATTCAAACGGGTACGAGACTGCAGCTCTACTCGGGCGGGGCTTGCCCATGTGCTCTGTTCAAGCAATAACTTGCCCCACTCTTCATTCAATTGGTCACGTCTGTTATCCAATTGTTGTAATGCCACAAACTCGCTGCGGCCGGCATGTTTGGTATACACCACGGCAACGGAAGAAATCAGCACCAACAGCGTCATAATCAATACTGGGAAGTCGATACGTACATGCTCAAAAAAAGTTGGCCAACTCATGCCAATTTCTCCACCACACGTAATACCGCGCTGCGTGCACGGACGTTGACCGCTAACTCGGCGTCATTCGCTTTGACAGCTTTGCCGATAATGCGTAAACGCGGGTTTAACTGATCAGCAGTGACCGGAAAATGAGCTGGTAAATTATCGCCTTTGGCTTGATCACGGAAAAAACGTTTTACGATGCGATCTTCCAGCGAATGAAAACTGATAACGACCAGTCTGCCACCTACCGCCAGTACTTCCAGAGCTTGTTCCAGTGCACTGGTTAACTCTTCTAACTCACTGTTAATAAATATACGAATGGCTTGAAAAGTCCGGGTGGCCGGATGCTTGAATTTATCCCGCGTGGGGCTGGCTTTATCTACCAAATCCGCTAATTGCTTTGTAGTAGTAATCGGGGTGTGTTCACGGGTTTCTACGATTGCTGAAGCAATACGTTTACCGTAGCGTTCTTCACCTAATGTCTTAATCACTGTAGCGATTTCATTCATTTCGGCACTGGCAAGCCATTGCGCCGCACTCATGCCTGAAGTCGGATCCATTCGCATATCTAACGGACCATCATGCTGAAAACTAAAGCCGCGCTCGGCTTCATCCAGCTGCGGGGAAGACACACCAATATCCATCAAAATACCATTCACTTTGCCCTGCCAAAGTCGTGAATGAACAACGGTTGAGAGTTCTGAAAAAGCACAATGTTCAATGGAAAAACGGTTGTCAGTTGCAGCTAATGCCTGACCGACTTCAACAGCAGCAGGATCACGATCCAGCCCTAATAAACGGCCATTTTCGGAAAGTTGTTCTAACATTGCCCGAGAGTGTCCACCACGACCGAAAGTCGCATCCACATAAATACCATCTGGCTGAATAAACAGGGCCTCGACAGTCTCTTTCAAAAGGACCGGTTGATGTGTAGGGAGTTGGTTCGTCATGACTCCGCCCTATATCGACAGCGTTTCGAGTTCGGCGGGCATTATTGCGTCAAAGTCTTCTTGAAGACATGCGTCCATCAATGTATTCCAGCTTTGTTCATCCCACAGCTCAAACTTATTTCCTTGACCAATCATTACGATATTTTTATCTAAACCTGCGAACTCACGAAGCTTGGCCGGCAATAAGATGCGGCCATTGCTATCCATCTCACATTCGGTGGCATAGCCCAGCAACATACGTTTCAAACGACGAACTTGAGGATTCAAACTTGGTAGCGCAGATAATTTTTGCTCAACCACTTCCCATTCTGGCAGTGGGTAAACCTGTAAACAGTGATCGGAGTGATCAATTGTGATCACTAATCGGCCCTCGCAGCAGACATCAAGATGCTTGCGGAACTTGGCTGGAATGGCCATCCGTCCTTTTGCATCCAGATTGAAAGTTGCTACGCCTCGAAACACCGTTAGTCCTCAAATTGAAGGATCCACAAAGATCCACTTTTCCCCACTTTCCGACACTATAGGAGGGCGACATAACGAAGTCAAGCACGAAAATTAAGCAAATCCTCTTTTTACGACAAGGACTTAGCGCATTTTCATTAAAGTGGGGGAAAAGTGGATCAAGGCAAAAATGAGGACTTATTTCTTATCAAAAAACTGGCATCGGAAGTTAAAGTAGATTCTAGAATAATGATTGGATTTGGACTGACTGAAAAAAATTTAGTCGGGTAAAAACAAAAAAAGTTTGAGATGGCCGATAAGCCGGGTTCTGTCGTGGACAATCATTCATCTGGGACAGATGTCACCATCTGCCTCAAGCAACCTACCCGGGAACCATGCGGGCCGCATGTCATGCCGAAGCATTTGTTCCTCTATTTGGTCTTGCTCCTGGTGGGGTTTACCATGCCACTTCTGTTACCAGAAGCGCGGTGCGCTCTTACCGCACCCTTTCACCCTTACCTGAAAATACATTCAGGCGGTTTACTCTCTGTTGCACTGGCCGTGGACTTGCGTCCCCCAGGTGTTACCTGGCACCTTACCCTATGGAGCCCGGACTTTCCTCACTCTGAATCCTTGCGGACATCAAGCGCGATTGTCTGGCCATCTCAGTGAGCTATTTTACCGGAGCAGCTTTATTTTTGCTGAAGTTTCAACGCCATGTCATAGGCTTGGTTTTTCTTAATGCCAAGAATTGAAGCCGTAATACTTGCCGCCTGCTTCAAAGGTACTTCCTGTAACAGGATCTGCAATACACGGGCCTGCTCTGCTTCATCACTGTCCACTACAGTTGATTGACCTTCAATAAGTAAAACGATCTCACCTTTTTGATGGTTTGGATCATTGATCACAACTTCGACCAACTCGGCCAATGGTAAAGTGACTATGGTTTCAAACATTTTTGTCAGTTCGCGAGCCAGACACGCCTTCCGCTCGCCACCAAACACTGCAAGCATATCTTGCAAACTGGCTACCATTCGTTTGGGGCTTTCATAAAAAATCAAGGTACGTGGCTCATTCGCCAGTTTTTCTAAAACTTGCCGGCGTGCAGTAGATTTAGGTGGTAAAAACCCTTCAAAGGCAAAACGTTCGGCGGATAAACCAGATGCTGACAATGCCGTAATAACCGCACAAGCACCGGGAATCGGGATCACTTTTATTCCCTGTTCACGCGCCATATTGACCAGGCGAAAACCCGGATCGCTTATTAATGGTGTACCCGCATCTGAAATCAAGGCAATGGATTCACCGGCAGCAATACGAGCTAACAATAATTCACTGCGTTGTTGTTCATTATGTTCGTGCAGTGAAATGGTCGAAGTTTCAATACCATGATGCTGCAACAAATATTTGCTGTGGCGTGTGTCTTCAGCGGCAATCAAATCGACTGAAGATAAAACTTCAATAGCGCGCGCTGAAATATCCGCCAGATTTCCGATTGGCGTGGCAACAATATAAAGTGCGGCGGTAGCGTCGTTCACGGCTAGTATCCTGAAAAGAAATATTGATTCTGGTCGTAATATACGCGAACAGGTAAGATGATGCCTTCTCCGAACTAAATTTGATGTAGCTTATGACGCAACGATTTTCCGCCCTGCTTATCTTGTTAGCCCTTCTGACATTATCGGGCTGTCAGCCAATCTCAATGGATACGAAACCTTCAGGTCCTGATATGACGACCTTGATTTCGGAAGCAGAAAAACAGGGCGACTACGCTGTGGCTGCTGAAGACTACTTGGCTAAAGCGGCTGATTCAGAAGGTGCGCTGAAAGCGGCATTTCAATATCGAGCAGCAATTATGCACTATGAATTGGGTGAGTTTGCTGAAGCAGAAGCCTTGCTCGCTGAAACCAATTTGCAACAATTAACCTCGCGTGAACAATTAACGGCCCACTTATTACGTGCCGATATTGCTGTATTAAATCTCGATGGTCAAAGCGCTTTACAACATCTGGATAACATTGATTTTGATTCAGCCAATGCTGCCCAACAAAAACGTATTCTGGAATTACGAATTACCGCTTACGATCTGACTGAAAACTGGTTAGAAAAAGCTTTGGCTCATATCAAACTGGATAAGCTACTGCCGGAAACAGATCGTGAAAACAATCAAGTCGCGCTTTGGCAGACATTAATGAAAATGACGCCTCAGGCATTGGATTTATATAATCCTGGTCAGCCTCCTGCCGAAGATAGTGGCTGGTTTGCTCTGGCCTATGCTGTAAAGGCATATGAAAATAATCCTGAAGCAATGGAAGTCGCCATTGAAGATTGGGAGTTGAGTTATCCCAACCATCCTGCCAACGTCGAGCAATTGAAAAAAACCGTTAAGGCCCCTGTCCGTCTTCCGGAACAATTGGATTTGATTGGCATACTGTTGCCTGACTCTGGCCCCGCAGCAAATGCCGCACAGGCTATCCGTCAGGGGATTATCGCAGCGCATTTTAATGCCCGTTCGAATGTTCGCTTGCAGTTTTATGATGTTCGTCCCGGCAACACGCCAGATTCAAATAATGTCATCGCGCAATACGACAAAGCCGTTGCCGATGGTGCGAATATTGTCATCGGACCATTAGATAAGCTGTCGGTGGAAATCCTGGCAGCATATGAGTCTTTATCTATTCCAGTGTTAGCTCTTAATCGTGTCAGCCAAAATGTCGAAAATACTAATTTCTTTCAGTTTGCTTTAGCCCCTGAAGATGATGCCCGAAGCCAAGCGGACTATGCCAAAAAACTGGGCTATAAACGGGCAATCGTATTAAGTCCTCGTAGTGAATGGGGTGACCGTGTGGTCGCTGCCTTTTCAGATGAATGGCAGGCTTCAGGTGGGCAACTGGTGACCCGAGCAAAATATGATGAAGCAGAAAATGACTATTCGCATATTTTGACGCCAATTTTAGGTGTGGATAGCAGTAATCAGCGTTATCAGAACCTGCGCCGTACGTTGGGACAGTCGTTGGAATTTGAGCCACGCAGACGTCAAGATGTGGACTTTCTGTTTATGGTAGGTAGACCATTAAAAGCTCGTCAGTTAGTCACGCAATTACGTTTCCATCGTTCTGGACAATTACCCATTCTTGCTACCTCTCATGCCTATGGTGGTGAGGCAAATGCTCAGCAGGATATTGATTTGAATGGTTTGATTTTTACCGATATCCCATGGATGTTTACAGAACAGTCGGAACAGGATCCTGCCTATGCAGCCGTTCGTCGTCAAGCCAGTGGTGATGTAGGTTCATTTATGCGTTTGGCCGCGTTAGGTGTTGATGCCTATCGTATGATTCCCTTCCTGACAGCTATGAGTAGCTCTAAAGATGAAAAATATCAGGGAGCAACTGGTGAACTGACGATTAATGAGCAAGGTCAGATTGAACGTTTGATGCCAATCGCCACTATCCGTAACGGCTTGATTGAACCACTGCAAAGAGATTAAAGCGCATGGCAGAACATCTCCAGTCTGGAAAACAGGCGGAGCAATTGGCATGTGATTATTTACAACGCCAAGGTTTAAAGCTGATTCAGCGTAATTTTCACTGTCGTCGTGGTGAAATTGACCTGGTCATGCAGGATGGGCAAACACTGGTTTTTGTTGAAGTTAGGTATCGTCGCAATCACTCACATGGTGGCGCACTGGAAAGTATTACAAGCAGTAAACAATCACGTATCATCACCACAGCTCAACATTATTTAATGCAATCCGGATGGTCACATAATTGTCGCTTTGATGTCATCGCCATCACTGCCGGCTCAGTAGATAAAATTGTGTGGATCCGGGATGCTTTTCAACTAAACTAAGTCACAGTTTTATCTGCACACATTCAACGAGGAACAAATCCATGTACCAAATTAGACTGGTTTTTATGTTACTGATACCGATAATGCTGCTGCAAGCCTGCGCCGCTGTCGTGGTCGGTGGTGCTGCAACAACTGCAGCGGTAGCTTATGATCGTCGAACAGCTGGAGCAGTTTTAGATGATCAATCTATCGAAGCAAAAGCCAAATATGCCATTTTTCAGGACAAAGATATTCACAGCCAAAGCAACATTAATGTAACCAGCTACAATGGATTTGTCTTGTTGTCCGGCGAGACGCCTAATGAAGCCCTCAAGCAAAAAGCCGAAAATTTGGTTAAAGATATTCCGAAAGTTCGTAAAGTATTTAACGAATTAGCTATTTCAGGCCCAAGCGCTTTAACATCACGTAGCAGTGACAGCTGGATCACCACTAAGGTGAAAACCAAAATGACTAAAGATGAAAATGTTGATCCGTTATTTATTAAAGCGGTGACAGAACGTGGAACAGTCTATTTAATGGGTAAAGTCACTAGATCTGAAGCAGATAAAGCCGTTGCAGTAGCTCGTTCTACCAAAGGCGTTTTACGAGTAGTGAAAATTTTTGAATATATAGATTAACTATCTAAGCACAATCGAAAGCCCCTCTCGCAGGGGCTTTTTTTTAAAATGGTTTCACTACAGCCAGAATCATCACCGCTATTAAAATCAATACCGGCATTTCGTTAAACCATCGATAAAACACGTGGCTACGTTGATTATTATCCGCCGCAAACTGTTTAAGCATACGACCACACACTCCATGATAGACAAACAGTAATAAGACCAGAGTCAATTTGGCATGCAGCCAGTACATCGTTTTTAATTGTTCCAAAGAGTAATAACTCATTAACCAGATCCCTAATACCACGGCAATAACAGCACTTGGTGTCATGATTCCCCGATATAACTTTCGCTCCATGATTTTAAAACGCTCATTACCGGCCTGATCGTCACACATGGCATGGTAGACAAACAACCTTGGTAAATAAAACAAGGCGGCAAACCAGGTGACCACAGCCATTAAATGAAACGCTTTTACCCACAACATCTGCAATGACTCCTTATTTGAAATAGTGATAGTATCAGCCTTATATAAACAGGAGATCACCGATGTCCGACGAACGCCGATATTTCAGCCGAATTCCATTTGCTGCCGACGCACATGTCATTGCGCCACATGGTGATGTCTATTTGAGCTGTCGGGTTATTGATGTCTCGCTCAATGGTTTACTGATAACGCGTCCAGACAATTGGTCTGGCCAGCTAGCGGATATTTTTAATGTAGATCTGTTACTTGATGGGGCTCAGATTGTTATCAAAATGCAGGCTGAGGTTGCACATATGGATACACAAAGTATCGGTTTTCACTGCCAACTGATTGACCTCGACAGTATTACCCATTTGAAAAGGCTGGTTGAACTCAATCTTGCTGATGAAGGTTTGTTGCACCGTGAATTATCAGCTCTATTGGCTATGCCAGACTGATTATAACCAGCCTTCTTTAAGCGCCTCGATAGCCTGTTGTAAATGATGTACTGCAATTACTTTCAAACCTGAAACCGGTTTACGTGGTGCATTAGCAGCCGGTACCAACGCTACTTTGAAACCATGTTTTCCCGCATCCCGTATCCGCTCTTCCCCTGCTTGAACCGGACGAATTTCACCGGTTAAACCGACCTCTCCAAACACCACCCAATCCTGCGGAATAGCTTTATTGCGCAAACTGGAAATAACGGCTGTTAAAACAGCTAGATCGGCACCAGTTTCACTGAGTTTAACGCCACCCACTACGTTGATAAAGACATCTTGATCATGACAGGTAATACCACCATGTCGATGCAAAATAGCCAATAACATCGCCAAACGGTTTTGTTCCAAACCTACTGAGACACGCCTTGGATTGCCCAATGGACTTTCATCGACCAGCGCCTGCACTTCCACCAGCATCGGGCGACTGCCTTCGCGAATCACAGTGATCATGCTGCCAGGAACGGCCTGTTCTCCACGAGATAAAAAGATGGCTGAAGGGTTACTGACTTCTTTCAATCCAAGTTCAGTCATCGCAAATACGCCCAGCTCATTAACCGCCCCAAAGCGGTTTTTAACTGCACGTAAAATACGAAACCGTGTCGAGCTGTCACCTTCAAAATACAACACGGTATCGACCATATGTTCTAAAACCCGAGGACCGGCTAATGCACCTTGTTTGGTGACATGACCCACCAGAATCATAGTGATACCGCTGGATTTAGCAAAGCGAACTAATTGCGCAGCACTTTCCCGAACTTGTGCCACGGTGCCGGGTGCCGATTGCAACAACTCGGTAAATACCGTTTGAATAGAATCGATGACCATAACCTGTGGCTGACGTTGTTGGGCAATCGCCATCATCTGTTCAGCATGAGTTTCTGCCAGTAAGTCGACTGGCGTTTCCTGCAATTGCAAACGCTCAGCACGCAGACGGATTTGCTGCAGGGATTCTTCACCACTGATATACAACGGATTAATACCGCTTAGCTCCGCCATACTCGCCATGGCTTGCAATAATAAAGTCGACTTACCAATACCGGGATCACCGCCTATCAACACCACAGAACCTGTAACCAGGCCACCACCCAGCACGCGGTCCAATTCCGGCAATCCGGTTGACCAGCGAACGGCTTGTTCGGAAGTAATGGTTTTTAATGCCTGAACCGTGTTTTGTTGTTGGCCCGCATAGCCTGTATGTTTGTTCATTGTGGCGGAGGGTTTAACACTGCTTTGCACCGATTCTTCAAGACTGTTCCATGCCCCACAGTCTGTACAACGACCAGCCCATTGCGGTGTCTGAGCACCACATTCACGGCATACATAAACCCGTTTTGCTTTAGCCATGTAGATACTCCCTGTTCACTCGCGGTGTCACACAGCATAATAATTCGTAGGGGATGGTTCCTGCTTTTTCGGCTAACCATTCAACTGGTAAGGCACCGGCTCCCCAAATAACCACCTCGTCCTCCAATTGTGCTTGTGGACAGGCATCCAGATTGACACATACAGTATCCATAGAGACGCGACCGATAACCGGAACTTCTTTACCACGAATAATGACTTTGCCAGTATTAGATAAATGTCGGCTATAGCCATCACCATAACCAATACTGACCACCCCCATACGCATTGATTGGTCTGCTGTCCATTGACCACCATACCCCACTTGATCTCCAGCTTTTAACTGTTGGGTAGCGATCAGTTTCGAGACCAGTTGCATCACTGGCTTCAATCCCAGTTGAGCACCTGTTTTATCTGCAAATGGCGAAGCACCATACAACATCAGCCCGGGTCTTACCCATTGATAATGAGATTGCGGCAAACTGATAATCGCTGCTGAGTTAGCCATACAAACAGGTAAACCGGTGGTTTCTGCAAGTCTTTGCATAACCGTTATCTGTTGGTGATTTCTCGTATCATTCAGTAAATCAGAGTTAGCAAAATGACTCATCAAACCAATATCGTCGACCAGATCTGTACGTCCTGTTAATTGATCAATTATCTGTCGGATATGCTGTTCCGCGAGCCCCAACCTATGCATACCGGTTTCCAGCATCAGCCAGATAAACGGTAACGGTTTATTGAGGTTCGCTGTTAATAAATAATCGAGATGTTGTTGCTGATGCAATACCGGTGTTAAATCATATTCCGCAGCCAACTGCCATTCTTCAATTGTGCTGACACCTTCGAAAATGGTTATCGGCTGCTTAAAACCATGTTGTCTGAGGATTAACGCTTCTTTTAATCTTGCTACTGCAAAAGCATCGGTCTGCTCTAATGCTTTGGCGATTTCAATTACACCATGGCCATAGGCATCGGCTTTAATCACCGACATTATTTTACTATGCGGAGCGTAATAGCGAACTTGCTGCAGATTATGTTGAAGTGCTGTCAGATTGATTCGGGCAAACGGATAGCGGCTCACGAGTCATTATCACCGTAATCTTGTTGGTAATACGCAGGAGCAAAGTTTTCAAAACGGGTATATTTGCCCTGAAAGGTTAGCGCGACAGTGCCGATGGGACCATTACGTTGTTTACTGATAATGATTTCAGCTTTGCCTTTTTCTGCAGAATCTTCGTTATAAACTTCATCACGATAGATGAATACAATGATATCGGCATCCTGCTCAATCGCACCGGACTCACGCAGATCCGACATTACCGGGCGTTTGTTCGGGCGTTGTTCAAGTGAACGATTCAACTGAGACAAGGCGATAACGGGTACATTCAATTCTTTGGCAAGTGCTTTTAACGAACGCGAAATCTCGGAAATTTCATTGGTGCGATTTTCGGCCTGCCGTCCATTGGAACTGCCGCTCATCAATTGCAGATAATCGATAATGATCAGGCTCAAACCATGTTCACGTTTTAGCCTTCTTGCACGTGCTCTAAGTTCTGATGGAGTTAAGCCGCCAGTATCATCAATAAATAATGGTGCTTCGTTTAATAATGCAATGGCCGAAGTCAGTCTGGGCCAGTCATCATCATTCAGTCGGCCGGTTCTTAATCGATGCTGATCTATGCGGCCTAAGGAGGACAACATCCGCATGGCTAATGAGTCAGCAGGCATCTCCATACTGAATACCGCAACCGGCTGTTTGCTATGGATAGCTGCATTTTCGGCGATGTTCATCGCAAAGGTAGTTTTACCCATCGATGGACGGCCAGCGATAATAATTAAATCAGCGGGTTGTAACCCGGAAGTTTGATCATCAAAATCAATAAAACCCGTTGGTAGACCGGTAATACCACTATCTTGCTCAAACAGCGTATCGATTTTATCGACCACTTTACTCAAGACATCTTTGACCTGAATAAACCCACCACCACGTTTTGCGCCTTTTTCAGCGATTTCAAAAACACGTCGCTCAGCGGTGTCGAGCATTTCTTCGCTATTTCGACCTTCTGGCGTAAAAGCCATATTGGCAATGTTATTACCAATCTGAATCAGCTGACGCAGAATCGAACGTTCACGAACGATTGAAGCATACGCTTTGATATTAGCTGCACTGGGAGTATTGCGCGCAAGCGCGCCGAGATAGGCGAGTTCGCCAACTTTATCGAGTTCACCACGTTGATTATGCCATTCGGCCAGCGTGATTACGTCTACGGGGTTGGCTTGTTCCATTAATTCCGCGATGCCGCGGAAAATTAACTGATGATCGTGGCGGTAAAAATCCTGCTCAACCAACAGATCAGAAACCTGTTCCCACGCACTGTTATCAAGCATCAATCCGCCTAAGACAGATTGTTCAGCTTCAACTGAATGTGGTGGTACCTTCAGGGCCTGAGTCGCGCTGTCTTGATAGCTTTCTGGATAAGTTATCTGTTCCACAGCAATTGTCCAAGCTGGTTAAACAAGCATTTGATTCAATATAACTGAATCACAAAAATAGCAGGGGCACAGAATTTTCTATGCCCCTGCTGTTCAATTTTTTTACTGTTGTTCTTGTGCTTTTGCGATCGCTTCAGCTTCTTCACGTGCTACGTCACGTGCTTTACGTGCTTCTTCTGCAGCTGCAATGGCGGCAAGTTCAGCTTCTGAAGTGATGTTTACTTTCAGGCTA
>JAMDEF010000107.1 GCA_023488305.1 Gammaproteobacteria bacterium
CCAAGCATGTCGCGACTTTACGTCAAGCACCCGGCTTTAATTTGCGCTTAACCGTAGAAGAGCTGGTGTCATTTGGACGCTTTCCCTATAGCCGTGGTGTTTTAACCGAGCAAGATCGTCAGCTTTTTTGATGAATTCACTCGAAATAGGTTGCCCATGTAGACTTGTATCCACCACACTACTTGCAGGCTTTACCCCAAAAGCATTAAAAATAAAGCCATAGCGTGACTGAATACCAAAATTACTAAATGCCCCATTGTTGTGAAGAACGACTAATGCTCTTTCTGGGCGATTGTCCGTTACGGCTTGTACTTGCTTCACCTGTTCATCAAGTTCAGAAACTTTCTGGCGAGCTAAGTCTTCTTTATTAAATATTTTTCCTAAGGTCATCATATGGTCTTTAACCAGACCAATATGATTACTCTCGCTATTGTTGAAATTAATATCGTAATGAATGGTCGGGGCAATTTTGGACAGTTCCTGATACTGATTAACGTGTAATGGCGTCATCAAAATCAGGTCTGGCTTTAATGCATATATCCTTTCCATATTGGGCTGTACAATTGCACCCAAATCCTGAATTTGTGCATCTTTTTTATATTTTTCCAAAAAGTGTGGAACATAATCTTTTGGCATTCCCATAATCGGGACATTGAGTTGATCTAGAAAGTCAGCTTCATTCATATCAAGTACGGCAACGCGTTGCGGTAGATGATCTATCACCGTAGTTCCAAGCGCATGTTTCACCGTAATCGGTTCTGCTAGCTTCTGAGAAGCTTGAGTGGTATCTGCAACTTTTTGATCACATGCTTGTAGAGTGACAGCTGCCGCTATGATTAGGGCTACTCCCCCATACTTTTTCTTCCAGTTCATATGTATTCAAGCTCCAGATGAGTTGAAGTAATTACACATACAGCCACGCTCACTGTATGTAATTTCAAAATCAAGCTCGTACAGATCATTTAATTGCGCCTCTGTAATCACTTGTTCCGTTAACCCACTGAAATGAAGCTTGCCGTTCTTGAGCGCGACAATATGGTCCGAGTAATTCGTGGCAAAATTGATGTCATGAATGACTAAAATCACAGTGCGCCCTTGTTCATCACATAAACGTCTGAGTGCACGCATAATTTGAACGGCATGTTTCATATCAAGGTTATTTAAGGGTTCATCTAATAAAAGTACGTCTGTTTGCTGGGCTATCGTCATCGCCAAAAAGGCCATTTGCCTTTGACCACCACTAATTTCATCTATGTAAGATTTGCGCAGCGGCTCTAAAGAAAGAAACTCAATCGCTTCATCAACCACCTGACGATCTTGCTCGGTTAAAACACCACGGCTATAGGGAAAGCGTCCAAATGACACCAGCTCTTCTACGGTTAAGCGCAAATTAAAGCCGGGTGCTTGACGTAAAGTCGCGACATGCTTGGCGTAAACAGCGGTTTTAATACCCGCAATATTTTGATGATTAAGAAAAATCTCGCCTTTATCCGGCTCAATTAAACGTGCCATCACGATTGCCATATTTAATTTTCCTGCTCCATTTGGACCAATGAGTGACGTCACCTGACCTGTAGGAAATTCAACATTTACGTCAGTCAGTATTGGCTTATTTCCATATGACTTATTGATATTCTTGACATGAATCATGCAACACCTCGGGTACGAACCGTCAGCGCAAGGAAATAAATGCCACATACGAGATTGACCAAAATGCTGACGGTCGTTTTGTAATTAAAAACGTGCTCAACTAAAATTTGAGCAGCAATAAATATGGCAATCGTGATGGCACAACCCATGGGCAGCGTTAATTTATGCTTATAACTTCTTGCTAGTGCATAAGTAATGTTGGCAATAAATACGCCCATAAATACTGTCGGGCCAATCAGACTGGTAGATACCGCAACCAAAATAGCAATTAGAGCTAAATAGAAACTGACATAGCGGTGATGATGAATGCCTAATGAAATGGCTTGCTCACGCCCTAAAATCAGAACATCCAAAACAGGGAGCGCTTTTCTACCGAGGAATAGAACAATGACTACGGCTAAGCTGGCATACAATAAAGTTTCTGGTTGAGAGCGATTAAACGAAGCATAGCTAAGGCCTTGGAAAACAGAAAATTCACCAGGATTAATTTTGAGTTGAATAAATTGAGTAACCGTCCCGACGACCATCGTAAGGACTAAACCTAAAAGCAACAGGAGAAAGACATCATTTCTGCCATATGGCAATAACCACTTATGGATTACCCACGAATAAAGCAGCATTAAAACGATAGAGATAAAGAAATTACCATTTATTCCTAACTGGCTTAGTCCATGCGTTCCCCAAAAGAACAACAACAAAACTTGCCATAAGAGATAAATCGCTTCATAGCCCATAATGGAAGGGGTCAAAATACGATTACCCACCAACGTTTGAAAAACAATCGAGGAAAAAGCAACGCAAATACCAGCTATCACAATCGTGGCAAGACGCAGAAGTCGGTTAGGAATGACGTAATCAAAATCTAACCCTGAGTTTAAAAATAAAAAAACTACTGCTAGACAGACGACAATCAGGTAAATCATCCATAGCTTTGTAATACGCATTATCTGAACTCCCTCAAAATGAGGATGAGGAAAATAATTCCCCCCACACCACCTGCGGTAAGTCCGATTGTGATAGCTGGTATTTGCGTTGCTTTTTCCTCGATTGTTTTTCAAACGTTGGTGGGTAATCGTATTTTGACCCCTT
>JAMDEF010000168.1 GCA_023488305.1 Gammaproteobacteria bacterium
ACCCCAAAATGTCGGGCATGTTAGGCATATTACCGTAATGTTACAAGGGATATTTTTCACCTTATAACAGGATGTTTACCCGGCAATGATTCGCATTAAACTAATTGAATAATAAAACGATTTTGTAACTTGATAGGCATTGTATACCTGACCGCTAACAAAACTAAGCAAGTCCATCACAGTATTGGAAATTATCCCTCCCCTTTGCTTTATATCTATTATCAATTATGGGAAGAATTCATAACTACTTTGCTGTAGCAGGTTAAGGTTTACTAGTTTGCCAATAGGTTTTCAAAAATTTGTTGTGGTGGTTTATCAATAAAAACATTTATATCCATTTCATTTAAAAAACTGATGTTGATGATCACCTTTTCGTAAAGCCAGTAAATGAAACCGCCTTCCTCAACCCGATAGCGCCATTGATACTGACATTGAATCCAGCCCCCATTTATCGTTGTCAGCTGCATCGGTGGTTCATCGGCATGCAATCGTGATTTAAATTCAACTGTTTTGGTTTTTAGATTAATGCGCAAACGATCAATTAAAAAAGAATTTTCATCTATCAGCTGATAACGAATGCGATTTCCTATTACATCGTCACCATGTTGGTCGAGCATTATTTGCCCATCCGACAACTCTGAGGCTGTGGAACTGATCGGATAGCGTTCAGGTAGATCTTTTCTTAGCTGTTTATGCTTTTCAGAAAGTTGAGATTTATCCCATTGTCGGATAATGATTTGTAAAATTAGCTTTTGCATTAGTAGGTTACCGGACTGACAGTATGTGATTTATTAACTCTATTTGTACCAAAGTACACTAAAAACAGGTGAAAAAAGGGTATATGGTCAATTTGTGTCATTAACATAAGACACTGTTTCTTTTAACTTTTGCCATACTTAATGTGAATTAAGGACGGAAAGTTTCAGGTCTCAAATTTGAGATGGCTGGGCCGCAAAAATTAAGGATTCAAAAAATGAAAAATATAATAAGACTTTTAGCTCTCTCAGCCTTGTTTTTTGCACCAATGTCTCATGCTGCATTCATTTCAAGCTTAAATGATGGTTTTGAAGGCGAAGGACAAGCTGCTTCAGTTTTAAACTACAACAGTTTCATTAATTGGGATATTACCGACGGTACCGTAGATTTAATTCAAAATGGTAATCCCTGGGGAATTGTCTGCTCATCAGGAAGCTTTTGTGTCGACCTGGATGGTTCGAGTGGCAACGCAGGCGTTATGACCACTAAGGAAGGATTTGCGGCGGGTAAATACAAAGTGAGTTTTGATTTATCTGGAAACCAACGTCAAGGACCATTTGATACCGTGACTGTTTTATTTGGTGCTGGTGTTCTATTAAACGAACTCGTCATTGATTGGGATGCCGGATGGACCACTTATAGTTTTCTAGTCGATTTAGTGGATGGTGACAAATTATCTTTTGCAAACGCGGGTGGCGACAATATCGGTGCGATTCTGGATAACGTTTCAGTCTCAGCTGTTCCAATACCAGCAGCAGTTTGGTTATTTGGTTCTGGTTTGATGGGGTTTATAGCATTACGTAGAAAAGCGAAAAGCCAACAAATCTAACTTGTTTTCATTTTAAAAAAGCCGTGACAGAACACTGTCACGGCTTTTTAATTATCAGCAAAATAACCTGATTAATTCACCAAGCTTTGAATCGGAGCCGGAATACGTCCGCCTAATCGCACAAAGCGATTTTCATGACTGCCCATGTTAACTGACATCACTGGGCCTTCACCTAACAAACCTCCAAAACGCACAATATCGCCCGCTTTTTTGCCTGGTGCGGGAATCAATCGAGCCGCAGTAGTTTTTTTGTTAATGACACCGATTGCCATTTCATCAGCAATGATCGCTGAAATCATTTCAGCTGAGGTATCACCAGGGATTGCCACCATGTCCAGACCGACTGAACAAACTGCAGTCATGGCTTCAAGTTTTTCCAGACTCAAGGTGCCATTCGCTGCTGACTCAGCAATAGTCAAATCTTCACAAACCGGAATAAACGCCCCACTCAATCCGCCGACATGTGAGCTGGCAAACGCGCCACCTTTTTTCACTGCATCATTGAGCATGGATAAAAATGCGGTACTGCCTGGTGCACCAAATGCTGGTAAACCAATTGCTTCAAAGATTTCGCCAACACTGTCATTACGATTTGGTGTTGGTGCCAAAGATAAGTCGACGATACCAAACGGCAGATTGAGTAATTGTGCCACTTCACGACCCACCAGTTCGCCAGCTCGAGTTAATCTGGCAGCCGTTTGTTTGATCACATCGGCTGCACGACTGAGATCCATATTTTCATCTTCAGCCAGGGCTTTTTCCAAAGCCGCTTTGACTACGCCAGGGCCACTCACACCTACGCTCACAACGGCATCTGCTTCGCCGATACCTAAATAGGCTCCCGCCATAAACGGCACATCCTGTGGAATATTGGCAAATACCACTAATTTTGCAGCGGCTAGGCCATCATCATCAGCGGTGAGCTCTGCAGCTTGTTTGATGATTTGTCCCATCTTGAGGATCGCATCCATATTGATACCGGCACGGGTGCTGGCAACATTTACCGATGAGCAGATGCGTTGCGTTTCGGTTAAAGCCTGAGGAATGGCTTCAATCAAAGCCTGATCGCCTTTACTCATGCCCTTCTCTACCAGTGCCGTGAAGTGGCACAATTACTCAAT
>JAMDEF010000067.1 GCA_023488305.1 Gammaproteobacteria bacterium
TTCGGGAGAAATATCGTAAGTGGTCAGCCCAGATTGCCTAACAGCATTAATATGTATTTGTTTCTGATCTGGCGCGATGGCGACTACGTAACCAAGCCCTTGAATACCATGATAATTTTTTTCAAGTTTTAAACTTTGATAAAAATTGGCAAAATCTTCGCGAGATAAATCTGGAGAGACATAAAACAAACCCTGAGTCGCCCGTAACATTTCACCATAAGCATTAACTTTACCGACAACGGCATCAGCAGCCTGGTTAAACATTATTGTATAGGCAGATTCCAGCCGAACATATTCTGTCTCGGCAATTTTTCCTGCCACAAAAAATGTCACGACCAAACCAGAGAGTAACGCCACTAAAGACGTTACTAAGGTAATAGGCCTGATAAATAAACTTTGATTAGTGCGAATAATCAGCTCCATTTAACGCAAATAAATATAACATCCTGTAGCTCACTATTCTGAAGATTAGCAACAAATTCGACCGGATGATTAACTCATCACGCCAAATTATATTGTTTAATTTTGCCATCAAGTAACAGATAAAGGAACTCTACTGAAATGAATCTGAAATACGAAGGTATTTCATCACATAACATCTAAGTCTAGGAGAGCTTCCTCGCTAAATTATGAATACGTTATAGTGCTGTTGTGAAACTCGTGCTAAGCTCAATCTCAGGTCTATATCGACCTTTATATAAACCAACGGAGGGATGTATGAAACAAAAATTATTCGCCTGGATTGCATTATTAGGCTTTTTTGGTAGCGTCACCTTACCTGCACAAGCGGCAATGATCAGTACGCCGGATGTCATTCAATCACAACAATCTCAATACGAACGTGAACAATTGTCTACCATGCTGGATCGTAGTGATATTCAAGACAAATTAGTCTCGATGGGTGTTGCTCCAGAATCAGTCCAAGAACGTATTAACAGCATGACTGATTTTGAAGTTGCTCAGTTAAATCAACAAATTAATGATATGCCTGCTGGTAGTGGTATCGTTGGCATAATTGTGTTGTTATTTGTTGTGTTTGTAATTACCGATGCTGTCGGCGCAACCGATATCTTCCCATTCGTTAGACCGGTTAGATAACCTATCTCGCTTATGCAAAAAAATATCAGCACCATCCACACCCAGCTACGGCTGGGTGTTTTATTACTGCTAGGCTTCCTGCTGACAGCATGTAGTCATACTCCTCAAACTACTCAACTCAATCAACAAGCTTTTGAACCTCGACAGGCTGAACTTGAAGATGTGCCTTTTTTTCCGCAAACCCAATATCAATGTGGCCCGGCAGCATTAGCAACTGTAATGCAATATCGTGGCATAGATATCCAGCCTGAAGCATTGACCGATCAGGTGTATATCCCGGAAAAGCAAGGCAGCCTGCAAATAGAAATGGTTGCTGCGACTCGAAAACAAGGTTTGATGGCTTACCCATTAGCACCGAATATGGAAGATTTGTTGACTGAAATTGCTGCCGGTAATCCGGTTTTAGTCATGCAAAATCTCGGATACAACTGGAAACCTTTTTGGCATTACGCCGTGGTTGTGGGGTTTGATATCGATTCACAAGAGTTGATTTTACGTTCCGGTGAGACCGAACGCTGGCAAACCACTTTAAAAACCTTCGAGCGTACCTGGGCACGCAGTGAACATTGGGCTTTGGTGATTGTTCAACCTGAAAACGTTCCATCAACGGCTCAGCTCGCAGCCTGGTTACAAACTGCCTATGACGCTGAAAAAACCGGTCAATACAGCACTGCTGAAACCGCTTATAGAGCTGCTATGGAACACTGGCCTGACAACAAACAAGCTGGCCTTGCACTGGCGAATATGTATTACCAACAAGAAAACTTTGTCCAGTCAGACGCCATATTTGCAGAATTAACCGATAAATTTCCGAAGGAAGCATCCCTAAGAAATAATCGGGCCTATTCATTAAAAGCAATGGGTTGTCATCAAACTGCGTTGGCATCTGCCGCATGTGCAAAAAAACTGGCCCCCGAAGATCAAAACATTCTTTCCACATTTGAAGAAATGTTTGCTTTAGAACCAACTACCCATGAGAGCTGCCCAACAATCAATTGTTCAGATAAATGATTCAGCTAAAAAATCTAATGGTCAGTTGAGTAAATCAAGTCGATTAGATGCATGTTTAAGCTTGTCGGTGGATGTTCTCTGACATAAACTAAACTGAAATTTATGGCAAAAGGATTTGCATCAAAATTGTATGAGATGGCTATCTGGATGTATTGTTTTGACTAGAAGTTTATTGAGAATTTTATATAGCAGTAAATCCCCTAATCGCCTGTCAGACACCGATTTAACCAAACTGCTCTCACAAAGCCGTAAAAATAATCAACTCGTTAACGTCAATGGCATTCTTTGTTACAGCCAGACTGATTTTATTCAGGTACTGGAAGGGCCGGAAAATGCTGTTATCAACCTCTATCAAAAAATTCTCACTGATGATCGTCATCATGAATGCAAACTATTAAACATCTGCCTCAGCAATAAATATATTTTTAAGAACTGGTCGATGGGTTACATTAATATCAGTCCTGGAGATATGCGATTGTTACGAGCAGAGTTACCCGAGAAGTTATCCAACGATAATGCCGATAAATTTGCGTATCAGCTTAAAACCTATCTTAATAAACCATCACCCAAAA
>JAMDEF010000051.1 GCA_023488305.1 Gammaproteobacteria bacterium
TTTGGTTACATCTCTAAATGTAACCATATTTGATTACATCCACTCATTCCAGCTACGGTCTCTACCGGGCGCGCCTAATGCCATTCCAGCTACGGTTCACAATGCGGTGGTGCATAACACCGCTAAGCTTTCAAACTCTGTAGGTCACTGACTAAGTGATGAACGCGGGTGCATGGATTATCAGTTTTATTTCGAATACTTTCTTGTAAACTCCGTTCAGCAAAAGACTTAGCTCGCTCTAATTGCCCAAGTAATTGGGTAAACACACCACCGCTACCCTTCTCATAATCTGGCATGTAATCCTTTAACTCTCTAAGAATTTGATTACCCGCACTATTACCGGGGACAGATTGATATGGACGAGTTGAATAGGTGAAGTGTAATAGGAGCCAGTACTCAAAACATGGGACTGAATTAATTGCGAAGAATGTATTTTTCGGAACTGCCGAGTCCACTTCAGCTAATGCGCTTAAATATTTTGCGTGATCATCCTTATCAAATAGACAGTACACTTTATCAAATGGGTCTCCTGCATCTCGTTCTTCTCGATAGCGCTGTTTAGCAAACTTGATTATGCTAACGGGATCTGAGCCACAATCGCCCCGAACTTCGACATTCACAGTGTTCAACTGGTAGTGTTCACGCACGTCTTCAAAGTAATTGGGTTCAGTCTTCTCGCCTTCACAGACAATCAATATTTTTTTGTACGCTTCACGTTTAGCCTGTCGCCTTTTCAAGCTTTGTGAGCTGCGCGCCTTGCGCTTGTGAAACAAATTATCCGTCCCCATGACTTCTCCTTAACTCACTCGGCGCAGATTTCTCACAAATGGAAGCGCTCCATAACGTCCAGATAAGTAGGCCATCTCTAAATTTTCACGACCTTTTCTTGGACTAAAGTCACTCAACGGATATAAATCCGTCGCTTGTAGTTTATTTTTCTCGCAAAACCATACCTGATCTCGGCGAAATACGTCCTGATTCAAAATAGAAGTTTCATGGGTTGTAAAAATCAATTGTGCATTTTTAGGGTTCGTATCTGAGTTATGAAAAAGCTCAACTAAAAATCTCACGAGCCTCGGATGCAAGTTGTCGTGTAATTCATCAATAAATAAAACATATCCGTTCTCCAGTGCATCAATCCATGGGCCTGCGTATGCAAATAGCTTTCTGGTTCCGTCCGACTCCTCGTCAAAATCGAAAATCACAGGTTTTCCGTCGCTACCCTGGTGAACCGTTTTAATTTCCAATGTCTTCTTATTCCGCATCTCTCCAATCACGACATTTCTCAAGGCTTCAGGCATTTCCGCAGGTAGATCATTCGGATCAAATACCTTTGATTCAACCAGTACATCGTCAATATGAATATCCGCAGCATGAAGAAATTCCATCACTTTCGATTTCTCACCGCGCTCACATAAAGAGGCACTAAAGGTAGGAAGCCAACCGCCCACATTGCTCAAACGGATAGTGTCTTTAAACCAATCAAATACAGGTCGCAATTGCTCACTATTTAACTGAACTGCCGTTGATAAAAACAATGCATTATCGCGTGTCGACTTTTGCCATAGCTGCTTCTCGCCAAGTAAACTATTACCCAAGTCCCATTCGAACTGACTCTTTTCTGCGTTCCACTGCCGGGTGAACCATCGCTGTGGGCGCCCTTTTGGATAAGCGAGTAACCATTCCTCTCGAATCTGCTCCGGCGTGGCGGTGAATCCATACTGATATCGCACACCATCCACGAGAAACGTCACCTCAAACTCACTCGGGGCAGTGCGGCTGTCTGGACAAAGTTTGAACGGCATTACCGGCAGAAGATCTCCTCGCTGCTGGGTTGTTGCTGACTCAATGACAATGTGTTTCATAGTTTTCAATGCCAAAAGAAAATTTGATTTTCCGCTAGCATTTGGACCATAAATTACTGCCGATCGCAGTAGCTCGTAATCACTTGCCGCCTTGACCGTGAACACGTTCGTTAATTCCAGCTCATTTCCTTTGCCCTTCGCTAAGCTAAAGGTTTGGGTACCTTTCAATGATCGGAAGTTCGCCACATTCATTTCAATTAACACAAAGCCACCTTTAAATGCCGCTTTTGACAATATATGGCAAAATTTAGCACATAAATTCAGTTAAAACTATTTTTTAGGTAACTGAATTTGATTACATCGCGAAATGTAACTCATTTGGGTTACATGGCTGCAATGCAGTCGTGGTAAATCGCACGCAAAAAAAAGCTGCGCAATGCGCAGCTTTTTATATGCAGATAATTCGTGTCGACTCGAATTAGCCGCCAACTGTAGTTGTTACAGTCGTTGTGGGTGGTGGCTCTACCGTAGTAGTGACAGTGCCGCCATCATCGTCGACTGGATTAGAAGACGATTGAGCAGCAGTAACGGTTGCAGTTGCAAACACGGTCGCTAAACCAGCGATTTGCAAACCAGTGAAACCACCACCAGCTGCTGCGCCGGCTCCTGAGCCTGCTGCTCCAGCGCCTTGGCCTTGTTGGCCTTGTGGAGCTGGTTGAGCCATTACTGGCGTCAGTGCAAGACCTAACGCCGCTAATACAGCAATTGTGATCTTTTTCATAAATTCATCCTACGTCTGATACATGTATCGCATGCCCTTTTCGTCCTGGGAGCACGCCCTATTAC
>JAMDEF010000111.1 GCA_023488305.1 Gammaproteobacteria bacterium
TACCTTCCACACCTGCGTTAGCCATGATGTCTACATCACCAGCTGCAATCAGTTTTTTCTCACGTTCTTGAGCAGCAACGAGTAATTTGGCCGCCGCTGCTTCTAATTCAGCACGACGTTCTTCAAATTTAACTCTGTTGTTCTTGTTAGCAGGCAATGCCTTACCAGCAGGAACCAGATAGTTACGACCATAGCCAGCTTTTACACTAACTTCGTCGCCTAAATTGCCAAGCTTTTGAACTTTTTCCAGCAAAATTACTTGCATCGTTCTAACCCTCATTCGCAGTCAGGGACTGCTTATAAAATAACCGCATTACGCTAGTGCGCGTTTGCGAAAATTAAACCATTGTTCCAAAACACCCAGTGTCGCAGTCAAAATCAACATTTGCGGCAGCATCAATACCATTAGCACATACATTACCACTAACCAGGCAACCGATTTCTGTTTCGCCCGAACAATCGCGTGGGCAACTGCAATACCTTGTATTGCAAACAGCACCAGCAGAACCGGCAAACAATCAATTAACAGCATCAGAGAACTGGCTATCGGTGTCAGTGACAGAGCCATCAGCACTGCGGTCAGTATTGCCAGCGTTTTACCCAATGTAATTTGGGTAAATTCACTACCAAACGCACCTTCGTTATATAACGCGGACTGCCATGCACGACCGATCAAGATACCCAGAATAATATTGACGCTAACTGCTGCTGCGATTAACCCGGTCATCATGCCGGCCATCTGGACCAGAAAGTTTTGGGTATCAGCAGCATTCAGTTGCCATCCAGATTGTTCTGACAGCAATTGAACGAATGGTGTCAACATTTCCTGCCACCATAATGCAGGGTTTGGTAAGAAAATATGCGCAATCAATACCACCAGGATGCCCGCGCCAGCGGCGGCTAAAAGTGCCCGCTCCAGCGATCGAGTGTATCCCAACACCAATGTCACCAAATAAGCTGGTAACCAACTGGTTAGTAATAATGCCGCAGCAATCCAGACCTGCCCTAAAAGCAGTCCGGCGACTATGGCGAATACCACTAATGTTGCCGCCATTACCCGCAGACCCTCTTTAGGGCCCACACGTAAGGTGGCCAGCACAATAACCCCGCTAGCGAGATAATTGAGTGGTGGTAACAGCATTGCAGCAACTGATAGCAAAGCAGCTGCAAATGCAGCTTGCCAGCGACCTTTCATTGCAAAATCAGCTATACCGCGCAACATAATATTTCTTGATTTTAACCTTACAACTGGGAAGCTAAATTACTTGTGCATGTCACAGTAAGGCAGCAATGCCAAAAACCGTGCACGTTTTACACAAGTTGACAGCTGACGCTGGTAACGAGCTTTTGTACCGGTAATACGGCTAGGAACGATTTTGCCTGTTTCAGTAACGAAATTTTTAAGCAGGTTTACGTCTTTATAATCAATTTGTTTCACACCTTCGGCAGTGAAACGACAAAATTTTCTACGTCTGAAAAAACGTGCCATCGTGATATCTCCTGATTAGGCTTGTGATACGGGTTTTTCGTCGTCTTTGCGCATCATCGGTGAAGCATCAGTAACAGCTTCATCCATGCTGACAACAAGGTGACGAATAACGGCATCATTGAAACGGAACGCAGTGGTAACTTCGTTCAACTGCTCAACATCACATTCAACATTCATTAACACGTAATGTGCTTTGTGAACTTTGTTGATTGGGTAAGCTAATTGACGACGGCCCCAGTCTTCCAGACGGTGAACTTGACCACCAGCAGTAGTCAGTGTTTGTGTATAGCGCTCGATCATACCGGGCACTTGTTCGCTCTGATCAGGGTGGACCAGAAACACGATTTCGTAATGTCTCAATTTGAGCTCCTCACGGTTTATACAGCTTGCTGAAAAATTTCAGAAAGCAAGGAGTTTTACCTGTTAAAAGGCAATCGCGGATTTTACTTCATTTTAGTAGTTACTCACAAGCGGCGTTGACGATCTGCCTCAAATAGACACACCCCTGCAGCCACAGAAACGTTGAGACTTTCTGCACCACCTTGCATTGGTATATGCATTACCTGATCACAATGATCTCTGGTCAAACGGCGAATACCCTGCCCCTCTGCTCCGAGGATAATCGCTAATGGCCCTTTGAGATCAGCTTGATAAAGACTCATCTCACTATCACCCGATGTGCCTACCAACCAGATACCACGTTGCTGCAAATCTCGCAAAACGCGCGCAAGGTTAGTTACTTGAATAAACGGTAAACGTTCCGCGGCACCACTAGAAATCTTGATAGCGGTAGGCGTCAAACCTGAAGCACGATCTTTGGGAGCAATTACGGCATGTGCTCCGGCAGCTTCAGCTGTACGCAAACAAGCACCAAGGTTATGCGGATCCTGGACCCCGTCCAGAATTAACAAAAAAGGTGTCTGCTGCAAATTATCTAGCAATACATCCAGATCGGTTTCATCCAGAACAGCTAAGGGATGACAACGTGCAACACAGCCTTGGTGGCGGTTTTCGGGGACCATATCATCGAGTTGCTGACGTTGGGTTTTATGTAAGCGTATACCCAAATCAGCCGCTAGTTTATAAATGGTCTCCACGCGTTGATCATGACGCTCATCGGCCACCCAAATTTCTGCCACACGCGAAACAGGCGACTCAAGAGCCGCCTGTACTGCATGCAAACCAAAAATCAGATCTTGCGATGGTGCCTGGTTTCTTTCTGATGTGCCTTTACGGCGTTTGGTAGGCTTCAGCTTCCTGTCCCTCTACAATTGGTTTAACAATAATTTCGACACGACGATTCAATTGTCGCCCTGCCTCGGTTTCATTACTGGCACGTGGTTCTAATTCACCGCGGCCCATTGGCACCAACCGTTCTTTCAACACTCCACGTGCTGCAAAATAATTGGTGACCGATTGTGCTCTGCGCTCTGAAAGCTGTTGGTTGTAACTTTCTGATCCTTTACTGTCAGTATGGCCGATAACATGAATGATGGTTTTCGGATACCGCTGCAATACATCAGCGACTTTGTTTAACGTCGGTTCAAATGCGGGTTTGATGGCAGCACTGTCAAAATCGAAAGACACTTCGTTGGAAATATCGATTTTTAAAGATTCATCTTGTAACTGCTGGATTTGCAGTTCATTACGAGCTTGCTCTTGAGCCAACGCTTCATTCATTTCACGCTGCTGATTATCCATATAACGACCAACGCCAGCTCCTGCCAACGTACCGACAGCAGCGCCAGCTATAACACCGCCTGCTCCATCATCAATAGCATAACCAATGATAGAACCGGCTGCAGCACCAATTGCTGCACCTCTTTTGGTCCGCATATTTGGATCATCCGCCGCACATCCTGACAAAATGATTGCCGATGAAATGGCTGAGACTAATAGAATTTTTTTCATTATTTTAACTCCCTTACTATTGCGTTGCATTCTAGACCCTAAGCGTTATGCTGACTATACTTGCTTTTCACCAATTTAAATGAGAACCATTCGATATGGATCGCCCCTTTATCCCAGTCAAAATTGCCGTACTGACGATTTCCGATTCTCGCACTGAAGTCGATGATGTCTCTGGTAAAACTTTACAAGACCGATTGCTCGCTGCTGGGCATGAACTGGCAGATAAACAGATTGTTGCAGATGATATTTATCAAATTCGCGCCATTATTTCTCAATGGATTTGCGATGAACAGGTTGACGTTATTATCACTACAGGCGGCACTGGATTGACGGGGCGTGATGGTACGCCGGAAGCAGTCCAGGTTTTATTCGATAAAGAGATCGTCGGCTTCGGAGAACTTTTCCGACAAATCTCCTATGACATTATCCGTACTTCTGCTGTTCAATCAAGAGCCATTGCCGGAGTGGCGAACGGTACATTTATCTTTTGCCTGCCCGGATCTTCTGGTGCCTGCAAAACGGGCTGGGATGACATTTTGCAACACCAGCTTGATGTAAGACATCGGCCATGTAACTTTGTTGAACTGATTCCACGGCTGCGAGAGAAATGATTACTTTGCAATTATTTTCCACTGCGGGATGTCATCTCTGCGAGCTTGCCCTTGAACAAGTCAAAAGCCTACCTAATGTTGATCAAATCAATTTACAAATTATGGAAATTGGCGATGACGATGGCTTGGTGGAACAATATGGTATTCGTATTCCGGTGTTGAAATTTCCCGATAACAGTGAATTGAACTGGCCGTTTGAGCAACACGATATTCTGCAAAAAATTGCTATTGCGCCAGAGGAACTTTAACGTTAACAACGGCTCTTAACTTTACTATCAAGTTATCTTTTGTGGAGCCACCAAATGAAAGTGTTGATTTGGCCTTTTTTAATCTTCTGGTCTGTCTCCACACCTTTGATTGCCGCTGAATTTCCAGCAATTCCCGGCAAACGATTTGATGTTGGTGGTTATCAGTTACACATTCACTGTTCTGGCTCAGGTAGTCCGACCGTTATTGTCGATGTAGGTCTTGGCGATGATTCGACTGATTGGCTGCCTATTCAGCAAGCTGTTTCCAATAACTCTCGGATTTGCGTGTTTGACCGCCCCGGTTACGGCTGGAGTGATTTTGGTCCAGCACCACGGACCAGCAACCGAATTGCCAGTGAGCTGGAGATCTTGCTTGAACAGGCTGATATTGCCCCACCGTATATTCTGGTAGGTCATTCATTTGGTGGATACAACATCCGCATTTTTGCCGCCAATAATCCGCAAATGGTGGCTGGTATGGTATTGGTTGATGCTTCACATGAAGATCAATACAACCAGTTTCAGATCAAACTTCCCAACAATTTCGATCGCCGCGGCACTATTATGATTTTGCCAAAATCAACCGATAGTGTAGCGCATGCCCATAAACCCCCGATTTTGCGTGAACGAGCTTTTCATGCTGCCAGAGCTGAAATCTCAGCACTCGATGAAAGTTCAGTGCAACTGCAGAAAAACTCAACTTTACCGGTCGTGCCATTAATCGTCATTAGCCGTGGTAAACCGGAATGGTATGGCGATGCCAGTCAGCAACAACGCGAAAAAACCTGGATTAATCTGCAACAGGACTTATCCCGACTGTCACCAATAAGTTCGCATATGTTTGCTCATCAAAGCGGCCATGCCATTCCACATGAACAACCAGAAATCATTATTGAAGCCATTAACGATATCGTCAGTCGGGTGCATGCCCGCAATGTGCTCTAAAAACAGTTATACTGCCTGCTTTTTTTAGCTGGATGACATGACTGTTCTTTACATTGATTCGGATGAGGCGTTAACGCGATTTTGCCAGGATATTCAGCACAGTAAATGGCTGGCCATCGATACAGAATTTCTGCGCGAAAAAACCTATTATCCCCAATTATGCCTGATCCAGATTGCCAATGATGACGTTATTGCCTGTGTTGATCCTATCGCTATAAAAGATCTTTCACCTTTACTTGATCTGCTGTATCAACCGCAAATAACGCTGGTTTTCCATGCTGCAAGACAAGATCTGGAATTGCTGTATTTATTAAAAAATACATTGCCACAGAACCTGTTTGATACTCAACTAGCCGCGACTATTCTGGGTGATGGTGATCAGATTGGCTATGGCAATCTGGTTAAATTACGGCTTGATGTAAGTCTGGATAAAGCCCATTCGCGAGCGGATTGGACCCAACGTCCGTTAAGTGCAGAACAGCTGGAATACGCTGCTGATGATGTACGTTATCTGCGTGAGTTATACCATCAGATGTCTGCCGATCTTGAAAAACAAGGTCGTACGGAATGGCTTAAAGAAGATTTTGCTGACCTTGCCAATGCGAATAATTACATCGCTGATCCGGAGACTATCTGGCGTAAAATTCGTGGTGCCGGTAAATTAAAAGGTGTGCAACTTGCCGTGTTACAACAATTGGCAGCCTGGCGTGAGCAACGTGCCATTGATAGAGATCGCCCGAGACGCTGGATCATCAAAGATGAGGTAATGCTGGATTTAGCACGGTTTGCACCGGAAAAAATTGAAAAACTCAGTCAAATCCGCGGACTTGAGGCACGGGATATTGAACGAAGTGGTCATGCCATTATTGATGTCATCAGCAAAGCCAAACAAACTCCGCCGGAGCAGTGGCCGATATTGCTAAGACCTGAACCACTGAGCAATCAGCAAGAAGCTCTAATTGATGCATTGATGGCGTTGCTGCGTAAGTTCTGCGATGACCAATCGATAACTCCCATTGCCGTGGCCAGCCGCAAAGACATTGAGAGACTGGTCCGTGGTGAAACCGATCTGTCGTTATTGCAAGGCTGGCGTAACCAAATCGTTGGGCATCATCTGACCGCATTTATTGAAGGCCATCTGTCGGTTACCGCTGATACACAACAGATTCATACAAAAGAGGTATAAAAATGTCGGTACTTATCTGTGGCTCATTTGCCTACGACAATATTATGGTGTTTCCGGATCAATTTAAAAATCACATTTTGCCTGACAAAGTGCACATGCTGAATGTGTCATTTCTGGTGCCGGAGTTACGCCGTGAATTTGGTGGTTGTGCAGGTAATATTGCTTTTAATATGAAAATGCTGGGTGATGAGCCGATCCCAATGGGCACCGTTGGCAGTGATTTTGGTACCTATGCCGCCTGGATGGACAAGTTTGCGATTAACCGCCGTCATGTCCACGTCAAAGAGAATCATTTCACCGCGCAGGCTTATATCACTACCGATATTGATGATAATCAGATCACTGCCTTTCATCCTGGTGCGATGAACCTGGCCCATGAGACTAAAATCAGTGAAGCCCAAAATATCCAGCTGGGTATTATTGCTCCCGATGGTCGTGATGGCATGATTCAACACGCCCAGCAATTTGCTGATGCCGGTATTCCATTTATCTTCGACCCAGGCCAGGGGTTACCGATGTTTAATGGTGAGGACTTGCTGCAGTTTGCTCGTCAAGCTACATATATTGCTCTGAATGATTACGAAGCGCAGCTATTTGAAGACAGAACCGGGCTGCCGCCCGAAGAAATTGCCAAACTTGTGGAGGCATTGATTATCACTCGTGGTGCTGAAGGTTCGCACATTTATACTGAAGGAAAACGTATTAATATCCCTTGTGCTAAAGCCGCAGAAGTTGCTGATCCAACAGGTTGTGGTGATGCTTATCGTGCCGGATTATTACATGGCATTTTGCATGGCAAGGATTGGGAAATCACGGGGCGTATTGCATCGTTATTAGGTGCCATTAAAATTGAACAACATGGCACGCAGAATCATCAATTCACCAGCGAGGGTTTTGCTCAGCGGTTTGAGCAAAACTTTGGTATGCAATTAAGTTAAATACATTGTAGCTCTGGGACTGCAATTTGGCAGTCTCAGAGCAAATAGTGACAAAGCTGCAATATCGCCGCGGCAAAAACACCTGCAATAACATCATCGACCATAATGCCAAAGCCGCCATGCAGCTTGCGATCAGCAAGTGATACCGGCCAGGGCTTCCAGATATCAAACAATCTGAATAATACAAATCCGCTTTACCGATCTTGCCATCCAGCTGGCGCAGCAATCATTGTCACCAGATATCCGACGATTTCATCCCACACTACAGCAGAAGGATCATCCTGTTTCAACCAGTTCACTGCTTGCTGACAAATCCAAATCCCGGCGATAAACGCTATGATCGTGATCAGTAAATAACTCAGCAAGTCGAGATCGTGAATCAGCCAATAAATTGGTAGCGCCACAATCGTACCCATGGTGCCTGGTGCTTTGGGTGATAAACCTGAGCCAAAACCATAGGCCAGCAAACAGGCAGGTCGTTTAAGCAAATCGAGAAATGTAACCTTATTAAGCGAAGTGGTCATAACCTGCCTTTATTTCTGAGAATGCCTGCCACTCACCTTGGGCATTCTGATATTTCATACCTTTGTCTTCAGTGATTTCACCTATCACATGAATCATCTCAGGAAACTGTTGTTGGAGTCTCGCAACATTGTCAGCAGTTGCGGTAAAACATAATTCGTAATCATCGCCGCCGGTCAATGCCAGCTGAGTCACTTGTTCTACAGGAAGTTTTTGCAATACCGATGAGATCGGTAAAGCGGATACATTCAACTTCGCACCTTTGTTACTGGCACTAAGGATATGATTTAAATCCGCTAATAAGCCATCTGATACATCAATTGCAGCATGTGCTTTACCCATCAGTTGCTGACCTATCTGATTCCGCGGTGTGGGCATTTCCAGGCGCTGGAGTAAGTACTCAATATCCCCATCGTTTAATAATGCAGTATCAAGCTGTCCCAATCTGTATTTAAGACCCGCAGCGGCATCCCCCAAACATCCGGTCACACAGATCAAATCAGCAGTTTGCGCAGCATTGCGCTGCGGAATATTTTCTTTCGCCAAATGCCCGTGTACCTGAATAGTGATGGTTAATGGGCCACGCGTAGTATCCCCACCAACCAGCTGAATTTGGTGTTGTTTAGCGATATGGGCTAAACCTGCCGAAAACTGTTTCAGCCATTCATCATTTATTTCCGGCAGGGTTAACGCCAAGGTAAACCAGGCAGGTTCAGCTCCCATCGCTGCCAGATCACTAAGATTCACTGCCAGCGCTTTGATGCCTAAACGGTAGGGATCAACATCAGCGAAAAAATGTATACCCTGAACCAAGGTATCAATAGAAATCGCGGTATAGGTATCTTGCGGATTATTTAAAACGGCACAGTCATCTCCAATTCCTACAATCACATCTTCACGGTTAGTTGTTAACGTGTGGAAATACTGTTGAATTAGAGAAAACTCGGGAGATTTTTTCATTCAAAAAAAGCCCCGTCTGGATGGTTTCATCTTTTCGGGGCTGATAATCAATTCGCTTTTTTCTGAGCGCGAGCGGCTTTAGCGGCTTGATATTCGACCTGACGTAAACGCGCGCCGATCTTATCCAACACACCGTTGACATATTTATGGCCTTGTTCGCCACCAAATGATTTGGCAAGTTCAACGGCTTCGTTCAACACAACGCGATATGGGATATCCGGACGATGCATATATTCAAAA
Organism: Gammaproteobacteria bacterium; assembly: GCA_023488305.1. GTDB lineage: Bacteria > Pseudomonadota > Gammaproteobacteria > Nitrosococcales > Methylophagaceae > Methylophaga. Next base: position 9,051 of record JAMDEF010000111.1, read on the forward strand.
ACCGCCAAACGTAATACAGAAACTTCAACCGGATCAATGGCCGATAAATTTCTATCTATCGCATGAGCCAATTCAGCATCAATGGTATCAATGTCTTTGGTCACGCCTTCGACCAGCAGTTGAAAATAATTTTTGTCGATTTTGTTGGCGTATTCAGCCATAACAAAATCCATGGTTTCTTTCTCAGGAGCCTGATTATTGACTAGTGATTGATAAAGCGCTTGCACAGCAGCACGTCGAGCTTGTGTCCGGGGTAATCCACCAGCCATTTACTTGGCAGCTCCAATTTGACGTAATACATTGACCATTTCAATTGTGCCCATCGCCGCTTCGGCACCTTTATTACCGGCTTTGGTGCCAGCACGTTCAATCGCCTGTTCGATGGTATCAACTGTCAACACACCAAAGGCAATCGGAATATCCAGTTGCAATGTGAGCTGACCCAGCCCTTTCGAACATTCGCCTGCAACATATTCAAAATGCGGAGTACCGCCACGAATAACAGCGCCTAATGCGATAATAGCATCGTATTTGCCAGTTTTACCCATGCGTTGTACAGCCAAAGGAATTTCCACTGCGCCAGGAACGCGTGCGATTTCAATATCTTTTTCCACAGCACCGTGACGTAATAATGTATCCACTGCGCCAGCAATAAGATTATCCACGATAAAGTCATTGAAACGGCCAGCAACGATACCCACTCGTATGCCTTTTGCGGAAAAGTCACCTGAAAAGGTTTTGATATTGCTCATATTTCAGAAATGTCCAAAGAGAGAAAAAAGATATTGTACTGTGTTTAAAAATGAATGCCTAACAGTCAGTTATAGCCAGCGTTGCTTTTCGGCTGCTGTTTTATTTCGTGCATGCGGTAAGGCATCGGCATCAGCTTCAACCACCGTCCATTGATAAGGTGATTGATCAATGCGAACAGCGGTTAATTGTTCGCCCCACACCGCGCCACTATCCAGCGAAAAAACATTTTCATATTGTCCGGTACCCAGTTGTGACCAATGTCCGAATACAATCCGATCATTAACGCTGGCGCGATTTGGCATCATAAACCAAGGTTTTTGTTCAGCCGGTTTGTCCTTGGGCGCACCTTTAAATTTAAGCGCCAGACTACCGTCTTCGTGACAATAACGCAGCCGGGTAAAACAATTGGTGATAAAGCGTAATCTGTCCCAGCCGGTTAAATCAGCAGACCAGCGTTTGGGTTTGTTACCGTACATATGTTTAAAAAATTCACGCCAGTTGTCGGATTGCAAAACTAATTCTACTTCCGCAGCACGGAGCAATGCTTCCTCAATACTCCACTCTGGCGGTAAACCTGCATGCACCATAGAAAACTGTAATTGTTTGTCGTGATAAAACAACGGTTGATGGCGTAACCAGTGAATCAATTCTTCACTATCAGCTGCATTTAAGACCGGTTCGATCGTATCCAGTCGATGACTGAACTCATTATTTCCAGCTGCATGCGCCAGCATGTGCAAATCGTGGTTGCCTAACACTACTTTTGCTGCCTGTTCACCCAAATCCCGCACAAAACGCAAAGTGTCTAACGATTTGGGTCCACGGTTCACCAAATCACCAGCCAACCAGATTTGATCCTGGAGAGGATCAAATCTGAGGGCTTCAAGTAATTTGATCAGTTCATCAAAACATCCTTGAACATCACCGATTGCATAAACAGCCATCGTATTGGCGAATTAACGGCGACGATACAAAGGTTCAGGCCTTAATACTGTGGCCTGATAACTTTCACTGAAAGCATCGAATGCTGCTAGCGCTTGCACCAAACGGTTTGGGTTAGCCAGTTCAAAACTGTTAATCCCGCATTGCGACATATAAAACAACTGGTCGTATAACACATCACCCTGCGCGCGAATTTCGCCTTTAAAGTGGTAGCGATCACGCAATAAACGTGCGTAGGAATAACAACGTCCGTCAGTAAATACTGGAAATAGTAAGACGACAAGTTGAAAGCGGTCTAAATCAGGAACAATTTCTTCCAAGGGATCATCCCCTGAAAGTCGAATGCCTAAACCACCTTCATGACGACTTAATGTCTCGTGTTGTTCTTGCCAGCGTGTTATCGAAACCGTGATATTTCCGGCAACCAGAGCGGCTTCATCGTCAAGATGCTGCCAGTTGTCGTCAACGATCTCGCGATCTTTAATGATCTTCTGCATAAACACGCTCCTTGAACGGATCAACGCCAACTCGGCGAACAGTCGCGAGGAAACTTTCATCGTCATGTCGCAACTCGATATAGGCATCCAGTAAATGCGCTACGGTATCGACCACTTCATCTTTGGGGATGGCTCGGCCCAGGCGTTCGCCTAGCGAGGCATCGGCTTCTGAGCTTCCGCCCAAGGTGAACTGATACCACTCTTCCCCTTTCTTATCGACACCCAGAATACCGATATGGCCCACGCTTTGATGCGCGCAACCATTCATGCAGCCGGAGAACTTGATTTTGATATCACCCAGATCATGCAAATAGTCCAGATCATCAAAACGTTGTGCGATTCCTTTGGATAAAGGAATAGAAGTCGCATTGGCCAGACCACAGTAATCCAGTCCAGGACAGCAGATAATATCTGTCAGTGTATTGATGTTCGGTGTAGCCAGATCTTCTGCATTCAACCGCAACCACAATGCATATAAATCCGCTTGTTTTACATCGGTATAAACAAGATTTTGTGTGTGGGTGGAACGCACCTCACCAAAACTGAATTCATCTGCTAGATCGGCCACCACTTCCAATTGCTCAGAAGTAATATCTCCCGGTGCTTGGCCTGGTTTTTTCAGTGAAACATAAACAGCGCGATAGCCTGGAATTTTATGATCAGCAGTATTTTGTTTAACCCACAGAGCAAAATCTTTGTCTTGTGCTAACAGGTCTGCATAACTGCTATCAGAATCCGCCGCGTCCAATTCATAAGCCGGCTCAGTGAAATATTGTTTTACCCGTTCAATTTCTTTTGCATCCAGTTTCAGCTGGTCGCGAATATGCACCCATTCGGCTTCAACCAATTCACGGATATGGTTGATGCCATGTTCCCGAACGGTGATTTTGATGCGCGCTTTATATTTATTGTCACGACGACCAAGGCGATTATAGACACGTACGATGGCTTCGAGATAAGACAACAGATCCTGTTTTTCCAGGAAAGGACGAATCTGTTCGCCAATAATCGGCGTACGGCCTAAACCACCGCCTACCAACACTTCAAAGCCCACTTCACCTTCGTGATTTTTCACAAGATGCAAGCCGATATCATGCAGCTTGGTTGCCGCGCGATCTTCATGTGATCCAACAACAGCAATTTTAAATTTGCGTGGGAGGTAAGCAAACTCCGGATGGAAAGTTGACCACTGGCGAATAATCTCGGCCCATGGACGTGGATCTTCGATTTCATTGGCATTGACGCCGGCAAGTTGGTCCGAGGTAGTGTTACGTATGCAATTACCGCTGCTTTGAATACCATGCATTTGCACACTGGCAAGATCTGCCAAAATATCCGGAACATCTTCCAGTTTCGGCCAGTTCATTTGGAAATTCTGCCGTGTGGTGAAATGCACAAAGCCCTTATCGTAGCGACGTGCGACTTCCGCAATTTTGCGAACTTGGCGGGATGACATCATGCCGTAAGGCACCGCTATCCGTAACATCGGTGCATGAATTTGAATGTATAAACCATTCATAAGGCGTAGCGGACGAAATTGCTCTTCAGTCAATTCGCCGGCAAGGAAACGACGGGTTTGATCGCGAAATTGTGCTACTCGCTGATCTATCATCGTCTGATCATACTTATCGTATTGATACATTTATGGTCTCTAAACGGTTTCAATGGAACCGCACATTATAACGATGCTGGCTTATAACAGGAAATTATAAATGGCTATATTGATATTTCTCGATGAGAAAACAATCCACTAAGGCCGAATAATTTAATCACTAATTCTTTATCATCGCTAACAATCATTACTTTTTGATGAATCTAAAAATCAATCCACCTGGAAGTCAAAACCTTTGCTAGGGCCAAGTAGGTAAAAAGTTTATCATTTGAAAATGTCACCCATTTGAAAAACAACCACTCATCCGATTGAGTAGCTGTGGAGCAAATCAAGAATGTCAAAATTTACGCGTATGCAACAACGTATCTGGATCCTATTTGGCTTTGCCATTTTGATCTTTATGGGCAGTTTTTATGAGCCCGAACCGCAGAATAATCAGTCTTCACCTGCTGGTAGTGTTGAGCAGCTATTTGAGCAGCGGCAAAGCGATGTTCAGATTGAGGTGTCCGGCACGGTGATCCGGCTGTTATCAGATGATAATGAAGGCAGTCGACATCAGCGGTTTATTATCGAATTACCCAGCAGCCAAACCCTGTTAATTGTTCACAATATCGATTTGGCACCAAGAATTGAGGATATTAGAGAAGGCGACGATGTCCGCGTTTACGGCGAATATATCTGGAATGATAAAGGCGGCTTAATTCACTGGACCCATCATGATCCCGCTAACCGTCATCCGCATGGCTGGATAAGACATCAGGATAGGCTTTATCAATAATGCTTGAACTCGCTACCAGCTTTCCACCTATTGTCGGCACAGCTCCGAAATCTCTTATTCTCGGATCGATGCCAGGCATGGAGTCGTTAAAACAGCAACGTTATTACGCCCATCCACGCAATGCATTCTGGCCCATCATGACCTCATTGTTTGGTGAATCAGCTAACTTAGATTATCAACAACGTTGTGATTTATTAATACAAAAGCAGATTGCTGTGTGGGATGTTTTGAAAAGTTGTCGCCGCCCAGGAAGTCTGGATCAACATATTGAAACAGAAACGATAATTGCCAATGATTTTGTGGATTTTCTGCAGAGGCATCCATCAATAACTCAGATTTATTTTAATGGCGGCAAAGCGCAACAAGTCTTCAATCGTTATGTGCTAAAACAATTGGAGGCAGCTGAAATTTCATTGATTTTTCACAAACTTCCTTCAACCAGTCCAGCACATGCTGCTATGCGTTTTGAAACTAAACAACAGCTTTGGCATCAGGCATTATCAACGCCACCAATCTGATGTCGGCGTAGCCAGAGATTCAAAGCTTGGCTTGGCAAAATA
>JAMDEF010000030.1:0-12906 GCA_023488305.1 Gammaproteobacteria bacterium
AGTAATAACAGATTGATTTCATCCTGCCGTCTGTTTTAGATCGTTCTCCCATCGTTGTCGCTATTTCCAGCGGCGGGCAATCACCCATTCTGGCCAGACAGTTACGTGCCCGTCTGGAAACCCTGATACCGCCTGCTTACAGTAAATTAGGTTTACTGGTTGGCGAATATCGTGAACGAGTGAAAGCAAAGTTCGGCCAGTTAAAACAGCGCCGCCGGTTCTGGGAATCCGTTTTACAAGGCCCGGTCGCCGATCATGTACTGGCTGGGCGTGATGAACTTGCCATCAAAACACTTGAAACCTTGATTGAAGATACTGCAGATAATGCGCTGCAACAGGGTGAAGTTTATCTGGTGGGAGCGGGGCCAGGCGATCCTGACTTATTAACGTTTAAAGCGTTACGCTTAATGCAGCAGGCTGATGTCGTGTTTTACGATCGTCTGGTCAGTAAGGAAGTACTGGCGTTGGTGCGTAAAGAAGCTGAAATGATTTATGTCGGTAAACAACGGGCATGGCATAGCAAACGGCAGGATGAAATCAATCTGTTATTACTGGAACATGCCCAGGCAGGTAAACGAGTTTTGCGTTTAAAAGGCGGTGATCCGTTTATATTTGGGCGTGGCGGTGAGGAAATTGCCACTTTAGCCGAGCAAAAGATTCCTTTTCAGGTCGTGCCCGGTATCACTGCGGCTTCCGGTGTCGCTTGCTACTCTGGTATTCCATTAACTCACCGCGATTATTCACAAAGTTGTGTGTTTGTAACTGGCCAGTTAAAGGAAGGCGAGCTGGATTTGAACTGGCAGGCTTTAGTCCAACCTCGTCAGACAGTGGTAGTTTATATGGGGCTAGCCGGATTGGATATTCTTAGCCAACAACTGCAAAAACATGGCATGAGAGCGGATATGCCTGCGGCCTTAGTGCAGCAAGGTACCACCGATAATCAAAAGGTTTGGGTCAGTAGCATTGCTGAGCTACCCGAGTTGGCAAAAAAACAACAACCTGTCGCACCGACGCTACTAATCATCGGAGAAGTCGTAGAGTTACACAATAAATTGGCTTGGTTTTAACAATAAAATCAACGGGTTAATATTCCCTGTAAGTTTTAGGAAAATTTCCTAATTCTATGTGTGAAACGCCATGCTAGCATCGCCCCAAGCTTCGTAGAAAGCTTTAAAAAAATTAATACAAATTATTAATCTGGGAGATTTAAGATGGCGATTCCTTTTCGACGTGGCGTTCTGCCCGCGTTATTAGCAACGGCTTTAAGCCCCGGTTTCAGTTTTGCTGCTGAATCGGATCTGCAACTTGAAAATATCGAAGTTATCAGTCTCACACCGTTACACGGTGTGGGGCTTGAGGCTGACAAAATTCCAAGCAATGTTCAAACAGCAACCGCCGAAGATATCGAACGCAGTCAGGCATTGGATATCTCTGATTTTATGAATCAGAACATGGGTAGTGTCAGTATTAACAATGCCCAAAACAATCCCTTTCAACCAGATTTGAAATTCCGTGGTTTTACCGCTTCTCCACTGGTTGGTAATGCTCAGGGGATTTCGGTTTACCAGGATGGTGTGCGGATTAATGAACCTTTTGGTGATGCGGTTAATTTTGAATTATTACCAAAATCTGCTATTGCCAGCATGAACATGATGTCGGGTTCTAATCCTTTATTTGGTTTGAATACATTGGGCGGTGCTTTATCTATCCAAACCAAAAATGGCTTTACCCATCCAGGACATAGTCTGGAAGCTTACACCGGTTCGTTCGGACGTGATTCTGGCACCATAGAAAGTGGTGGTAGCGATGGTAATTTTGCTTATTTTGTAACCGGTTCGATTACTAAAGAAGACGGCTGGCGCGATTTCTCACCTTCACGAGTAGAACAGTTTTTTTCTAACCTAAGTTACCGGAATGAAACCAGCAGTCTTGATTTTGGTATTACTTAAAAAGACAGTGATCTCAATGGCAATGGTGCTTCGCCGATCGAATTAGTCTCAGATGATCGTAAGGCAGTATTTACCCATCCTGACAACACGCAAAATGAATTGCGTATGTTTACCTTAAATGGTTCGCATTGGGTGAATGACAATATGATGTTGTCTGCCAACACCTATTATCGCCGCAGTGATCGTTCTACGTTTAATGGTGATGGATCTGAACTAAGTGTTATCGGTAACCAAATCGGTGAAGAAGACGATGATACTCCTGGTGTTCTGGATGAGATCTTCATTGATAATGCTGCGGCGTTTGGTTTTGCCGATGGTGATTTTGTGGCATTGAACAATACCAGCAAAACCAAACAGGATAGTTACGGTTTCGGTTTGCAATCCACCTTCCTAGATAATGTGTTTGGTCGCGATAATCAGTTGATTGTTGGTGCTTCCTATGATCGTTCTGATGTTAAACATTCTTCTCAGTCTGAAATCGCCCAGTTCACTGATAGCCGTGGTACCAGTGGCACCGGTGTGATTGTTGATGAAACGATTGTTGATGGCAAAATTAATACCGATACATTCAGTCTGTTTTTCACCAACACTCATGCGCTGACTGATCGTTTAGATCTGACTTTAGGTGGCCGTTACAACTGGATCCAGATTGATATTTCCGGAACCAGTGAAGGGGGTGAGCAGGATCTGAATGAGAGTGGTAACAAACATGTCTTCAAGCGTTTTAACCCAACAGCTGGTTTGACTTATGCGTTAAGAGATAACTTGACGGTTTATGGTAGCTACAGTGAATCGAATCGTGCACCAACACCATCGGAATTGACCTGCTCTGAAGAAAGCAGCCCATGTTCGTATCCGAATGCGTTTCTGGCAGATCCTCCGCTGGATGATGTTGTGGCCAGAACCATTGAAACAGGTTTACGCGGTCAAAATGGTAATCTGAACTGGAATGCCGGTGTGTTTTATACCCAGTTGAAAGATGATTTGTTTTTCTTCCCAGATGTTGAAGATGACGTTAATGACCCGCGTTTAACCCTGGGTAATTTTGACAATATCGATAAAACGGCTCGTGCCGGTCTGGAATTGGGTGTAAATGGCCAACAGGATAAAATGCTGTGGTTTGCCAACTATTCCTATGTTCGCGCGACTTTCGAAGATTCATTCCTCTATGCTCGTGAAGTTGATGATGAAGTCGAAACTTTTGAAGTGAAAAAAGGCGATCGTCTGCCGGGTATTCCTGAGCACAATATTAAGATTGGTGTTGATTATGCCTTTACACCGAAACTTTCTTTAGGGGCAACGGCTTCATATCACTCAAGCCAGTATTACCGTGGTGACGAAGCGAACGAAGATAAGAAAATCAGTGGTTATGGACTGGTTAATCTGCATGGTCGTTACAAGTTGAACAAACATGTGCAGTTCTTTGCCAAAGTCGACAATCTGTTTGACAGTGAGTATGAAAACTTTGGTTTATATGGTGAACCGGATGAAGCGCCTGGCCTGGATTATGAAGATCCACGATTTGTCGGTGCTGGTGCGCCAAGAGCTGGCTGGATTGGATTTAAAGTTACGCTTTAATTCTGGTTCTAAACGTTCAGATAAAAGTAAGGCCGCTTAATGCGGCCTTATTTTTTGCTAACCGATAAATCGCATAGAGAGATCGACAGCCTGTAAGTCTTTGGTTAATTGTCCGACAGAAATTCTGTCCACACCTGTTTCGGCGATATCACGAATGGTGTGCATATTCACGCCACCGGAAGCTTCTAAAGCAGCTTTACCATCGTTGAAATGGACTGCTTCACGTAGCATTTCCAAAGAAAAATTATCCAGCAAAATAATATCAGCTGCAGTATTGAGCGCCTGCTCAAGTTCGTGCATGGATTCAACTTCAACTTCAACTGATACATCGGGATGCAAGGCTTTGGCCTGAGCGACCGCTGCGGCAATTGAACCTGCTGCAAGAATATGGTTCTCTTTGATTAATATTGCATCGTAAAGGCCAAATCGATGGTTGACCCCACCGCCACAACGCACTGCATATTTTTGTCCGAGTCGTAAACCGGGCAGGGTTTTTCGTGTATCTAACAACTTAACTGGCAAGTCTTTTAACAAATCAGCATAGCGTTTGGTTTGGGTAGCCGTGCCCGAAAATGTCTGTAAAAAATTCATTGCGGTACGTTCACCACTTAATAAAGCTCTGGCATTACCAGAAAGCTCGCAGATAACTGCATTTTCTGTAAGTAGATCGGCATCGGCAAAAAACCAGTTGATTTGGATAGCGGGGTCAAGCTGATGGAACACTTCATTAAACCAGTCTCTGCCACATAAGACCGCGTTTTGACGGCTGATTAATGTGGCTTTAGCGATGGCATTCGCCGGAATTAAATCCGCAGTAAGATCCTGCTGGCCGATATCTTCAAGTAAAGAGAGTTTGACTTGTGATGCAATAAAATTGGCGGGGATAAAGTTCTGAATCGTCATAGTCTGTGATGTTCTATTTAAACAGCCGATAGGGTAACTGTTAAAGCTCTGATAATCTATTCGCAAACCCAGGTTGGAGCAAAAAGTGATTATCGACAGGCAGAGTGGATGGTTGGATGGGGCAGAGATTTTGCCTTCGCCAAATTATGATGATCGTCAAGATGAGACCGATATCAGCGGTATCGTGATTCACAATATCAGTTTACCACCGGGGCAATTTGGTGGTGGTTGGATTGCAGATTTATTTCTCAACCGATTAGACCCCAATGCGCATCCTTATTTTGCTGAGATAGCCGATTTAAAGGTATCCGCACATTTATTAATAAGACGAGATGGATTAATACAGCAGTTTGTGCCTTTTCATAAACGTGCCTGGCACGCTGGGGTTTCTTGTTGGGATGGCCGCGAACGCTGCAATGATTTTACTATCGGCATTGAATTGGAAGGTGATGATGAAACCGCTTTTACAGAGGTTCAATATTTGCAATTGGCCGCCGTAAGCAACGTATTATTAGCAACCTATCCTTTATTGTCTGAACAACGCATTACCGGTCATGAACATATCGCACCGGGTCGTAAAACGGATCCCGGTCCACATTTTGACTGGCTGCGTTATAAACAGTTATTGCAAGCATAAAAAAACCGCCCGAAGGCGGCTTTAGTAGATCTCAAATAATGATTATTGCGTGATTGCAATCAGCTCAATATCAAAAATCAATGTTTCATTAGGGCCAATCATTTCACCGGCACCTTGAGGGCCATATGCCAGGTTACCTGGTATGACAACACGCCATTTAGCGCCTTCTTTCATCAACTGCAACACTTCTTGCCAACCTTGAATGACACCATTAACCGGGAAGGTTGCTGGTTCACCGCGTTGAATAGAGCTGTCAAAAACAGTACCGTCAATCAAGCTGCCTTCATAATGCGCGATTACACGGTCAGTAGCTTTAGGTGTTGCACCATCACCAGCTTCGATGATTTCATATTGCAGACCACTTTCAGTTGTGACCACACCGCTTTTTTTAGCATTTTCTGCCATATAGGCTTTTGACTCGGCTTGCTTTTTGTTCATCATGGCAGCCAGTTCTTGTGATTTTTTCTGCTGATATTTACCAATGATTTCTTGGGCTGTTGCCTGATCCATCTGTGGTTGACGGCCAGCCATCATATCGGCAACACCTGCACTGAATGCATCCATTTCCAGCTCAACGCCTTCCATCATCATTTGTTGACCGACTTGTATGCCGAAGATATAGCTGAGTTTTTGTTGTTCTGTATCGAGGGTGGCGTTTTCTGCCATTACATTAGCTCCAAATAAAACGGGAAGGAAGGCGAGATATTTCAGTTTCATGTCTTATGACTCTCAAAAATTTAATTAAAATGTAGGCTGGCCTAGGGCTTGTTAATCTTTCACATCCACCACTGCTGGCGACTATTTTTGTGTCCGACAAGGCGGAAAGCACGCAGTGTAGCCATCCTACATAAGTGATTGACAACGCAGGCGGCCGCAAAAATAGTCCCAGCCCTTCGGGTTGTGACTGAAAAAGCGCCACTCTGCGTTGCTCGTCGCTTATTTAGAATAACTAAAAGACGCTCCTCTTGCCTTGATTGACGCTTTTTCAGCTCACAACAGAGGCGGAGATGAAAGATCAACAAGCCCTAAAGTTAGATATCTTCTCAGCCGCGAAGTTCGCTTCGCGATTGTCTCATATTTTTCTACTGGTTTCAGATTGAATAGCCGACTAATACACTTGGTTATTCGGTTAATTGATACTATAATGGTATCAATTAGGAGGGCGTGACATGTTACGCATGAGCAAACTGACAGACTACGGCATTGTGCTGATGAGCTACATTGCCGAACACCGCAGCAAGCAGCACAGCGCGCATATGTTATCAGATGCGGTGCATATGCCGCTGCCGACAGTACGTAAAATATTAAAAATGTTATCCGCCGGTGGTCTGCTGACTTCAGAACGTGGGGTACAAGGTGGTTATACCTTAAGTGGTGATCCGGCCAATATTTCTGTTGCTCAAATCATCACCACAATTGAGGGCCCAATTGCATTAACGGAGTGTGTCAGTAGCGCATCGCACTGTGATCAAGAAACGCATTGTTCAGTGCAGACAAACTGGAATCAGATCAACAATGCCGTATTCCACGCATTAGATGAAGTTAAGTTAGCCGACATGCTGGCCACTTCACTTTCTGTTCCACGACCAGTTCAATTTTATCCGCCCAACTTCAGGGCAAAAGCAGTTACCTTACAGGATGGTGATCAACATGAATGATCAAACACAACAACTTGAAGCCATAACGCAGAAAGAATACAAAGCGGGTTTTTATACTGATATTGAATCAGACAGCTTGCCACCCGGTTTAAATGAAGATGTGGTGCGTCAGATTTCTATGATTAAAGGCGAACCCGAGTTTATGCTGGAATGGCGGCTGAAAGCTTATCGCCATTGGTTAACCATGGATACTCCTGAATGGGCCCATGTGCATTACCCGGAAATCGATTATCAGGCAGTGAGCTATTATTCTGCTCCGAAGAAAAAAACCGATGGACCGAAAAGTCTGGATGAAGTCGATCCGGAATTATTGCGCACCTATGAAAAACTCGGTGTGCCATTGGATGAACGAGCCCGTTTAGCTGGTGTAGCTGTTGATGCAGTGTTTGATAGTGTTTCAGTCTCAAATACCTTCAAAGATAAATTGGCCGAGCAGGGCATCTTGTTTATGCCTATTTCTGAAGCTATTCATGAGCATCCCGAACTGATTAAAAAATACCTGGGTAGCGTGGTTCCGCAGAAAGATAATTATTATGCGGCATTGAACTCAGCGGTATTTACCGATGGCTCGTTTGTTTATATTCCAAAAGGCGTACGTTGCCCGATGGAGCTATCCACTTATTTCCGTATCAATGCAGCCAATACCGGACAGTTTGAGCGTACTTTGATTATTGCCGATGACGATTCTTATGTAAGTTATCTGGAAGGTTGTACTGCACCGATGCGTGATGAAAATCAGCTGCATGCGGCGGTAGTGGAATTAGTGGCAATGGATCGTGCTGAAATCAAATATTCCACCGTACAAAACTGGTATCCCGGCGATGAAAACGGCAAAGGTGGTATCTATAACTTTGTCACCAAACGTGCTGCCTGTCGTGGTGTGAGTTCAAAAGTCTCCTGGACCCAGGTAGAAACTGGTTCGGCTATCACCTGGAAATATCCAAGTGTGGTGTTACAGGGCGATAATTCTATCGGTGAATTTTACTCCGTGGCTGTGACCAATAATATGCAGCAGGCCGATACCGGAACCAAGATGATCCATCTGGGTAAAAACACCAGCTCGACCATTATTTCAAAAGGTATCTCCGCAGGTCGTTCATCCAATGCCTATCGTGGTCTGGTGCGTATCGGGCCAAATGCTGAAAATGCCCGTAATTACACCGAGTGTGATTCGTTATTAATGGGTGATAAATGTGCAGCGCATACCTTCCCGTACATTGAAGTGAAAAACCCGACTGCTCAGGTTGAACACGAAGCGTCAACCTCAAAAATCAGTGAAGATCAGTTGTTCTATTGCAAACAACGCGGCTTGGATGTGGAAGATGCGGTCTCGATGATTGTGAATGGTTTCTGCAAGCAGGTTATTCGTGAATTACCTATGGAATTTGCGGTGGAAGCACAGAATCTGCTGGGCTTGTCCTTAGAAGGATCGGTTGGTTAAACAACGTTCACCTAACAAACACATGTTGAGCGGATCAGGCCGCTTAACCAATAAAAATGAATAGAGAACAATTATGAAAATGTTGGAAATCAAAAATCTACACGCAAAAATTGATGGCAAAGAAATTTTGCGCGGTATCAATTTGACGGTCAATGCCGGTGAAGTGCATGCCATTATGGGGCCAAACGGTGCCGGTAAAAGCACATTATCTAATGTATTAACCGGTCGTGAAGGCTATGAAATCACTCAGGGCGAAGTTATTTATAAAGGTGATAACCTGCTTGAGCTGGAACCTGAAGAACGTGCCAGACGCGGCGTGTTTCTGGCTTTCCAATATCCAGTCGAGATTCCAGGTGTCAGTAATATCTATCTGCTTAAAGCGGCATTAAATGCTGTTCGCAAACATCAGGGTCTGGAAGAACTGGATGCCATTGATTTCCTGACGCTGGTGCGTAGCAAAATGCAGCTGGTCAAAATGGATGAACAGTTTTTGCACCGCAGTGTGAATGAAGGTTTCTCTGGCGGTGAGAAAAAACGTAATGAAATTCTGCAAATGGCTTTGCTGGAACCACAGCTTGCGATTATGGATGAGACCGATTCAGGTCTTGATATTGATGCGCTACGCACTGTATCGGAAGGCGTGAATGCTCTTCGCAGCCCAGAACGTTCTTTTGTGATGATTACGCATTACCAGCGTCTACTGGATTATATCGTGCCTGATTTTGTTCATGTGTTATCGGAAGGTCGCATTGTGAAATCAGGTGACAAAGAGCTGGCTAAAGAATTGGAAAAATCTGGCTACAGCTGGGTACATGATGCTCCAGAGCCAGAAGGGCAGCCTGCATGAAAGTTTTAACAGACATACATACCGATTTTGCTGCTGTTGCGGCTAGCCGTGATGTCATGGTGGAAGAAAATAGCCGCTGGCACACCTTGCGTCAGCAAGCCAAAGCTCAGTTTGAACGTAATGGCTTGCCTGGCAGAAAAGAAGAAGATTGGAAGTACACCAGTCTGTGGCAGTTAGGGCAGGAACAATTCAAACATCAAGTATCACAACCTGGTCATGCCGATATATATGATTTGCAGCTGGTTGAAGATGCTTATCGTCTGGTGATTGTCGATGGTCGTGTAGATTTTACCGCTTCGTTGATTGATAACCTGCCTGCAGGTTTAACGGTAAGTCCGTTATCACAAGCTATTGAGCGTGCCAGCGAATTTCTGAATCAGCAGATTAATATTGAAAAGCCTGGTTTTAATGCTTTGAACACGATGCTGATGAACGAAGGCGTCTTTATTGAAGTTGCGGCGAATAGTCAGATTGATAAACCTATTGAACTGATCGTGGTTAATACCGGGCGTACTGAGCACTACGCCATGCATCTGCGTAATGTCATTGTGATGAATGAAAGCAGTCAGGCAACGTTTATTGAAACCTATGCCGGTAACGATAACGCCAATGGTTTAACTGAAGTAATTACCGAAATAAATCTGGCTGAGAATGCCGAATTATTCCACTACAAATTACAGCGTGAAGCGTTGGACCATTATCATATCGCCACGATTGCTGCTAAACAGGCTACCAATAGTAAATGGCATAACAGCAATATTTCATTGGGTGGCAAACTGGCCAGAAATGATATTCACAGCCAGTTGCTTGGTGAGCAATCCCATGTGACTTTAAATGGTTTGTATCTGGTTACTGGTGAGCAACATGTCGATAACCATACGCGAATTGATCATGCGGTTCCAAACACCACCAGCGATGAAATGTATAAAGGCGTTTTAGATCAACAGAGTCATGCAGTCTTTAACGGTAAAGTGATAGTGCATAAAGATGCACAGAAAACTGATGCCAACCAAAGTAATCGCAATTTACTGTTGTCGCGCGGTTGTGAAATTGACACCAAGCCTGAAATGGAAATCTATGCCGATGATGTGAAATGTGGACATGGTAGTGCTGTCGGTCAAATCAACGAAGATCAATTGTTTTTCCTGCGTGCCCGTGGTCTGGATGAAATCAGCGCCCGCAGCTTGCTGACGTTTGCTTTTGCAGTTGATGTGATTGAACGTATAGCGAATCAGGAGCTGAAAAAATCCATTACTGCAGTGATTGAAAAACGCCTACCGAAAGGTGGTAACCATGAGTAACTTGAACATTAATGCCATCCGTGCGGATTTTCCAATTCTGCATCAGGAAATTAATGGTTATCCATTGGTGTATCTGGATAATGCGGCAACCAGCCAGAAACCTCGCCAGGTGATTGATGCGGTCAGTCATTATTATCTTCACGATAATGCCAATATTCACCGTGGAGTGCACAAGCTGAGCCAGCGTTCGACAGATATGTACGAAGCAGCTCGAGGCAAAGTAAGGCAGTTTTTAAATGCCAATTCGGATAAAGAGATTATCTTTACCCGCGGTGCGACCGAAGCTATCAATCTGGTAGCACAAAGTTTTGTCAGACCAAAGCTGCAAGCCGGTGATGAAATCCTGATCAGTCATCTTGAACATCACGCCAATATCGTACCGTGGCAAATATTGTGTGAACAAACCGGTGCCCAACTGAAAGTTATCCCGATGACACAAAGCGGGGAACTGGATTTAACCGACTTTGATGAGATGCTTACAGAGCGAACCAAGATTCTGGCTATTGGACAGGTATCCAATGCTTTGGGCACCATAAACCCGGTCAAATCCATGATTGCCAAAGCTCATGCCAAAGATATCCCGGTATTAATTGACGGGGCACAGGCAGTGCCGCATATGACTGTTGATGTTAAAGATCTGGATTGTGATTTTTATGTGTTTTCCGGTCATAAGATGTTTGCGCCTACAGGTATCGGTGCACTTTATGGTCGTGAAGAGCTACTGAATGCCATGCCGCCATACCAAGGTGGTGGTGACATGATTCTGTCGGTGAGCTTTGAGAAAACCATCTATAACGAATTACCAGCCAAGTTTGAAGCAGGTACACCGCATATTGCTGGTGTTATCGGCCTCGGTGCAGCCATAGATTATATGTGGCAGATTGGTATCGATAATATTGCTGCTCAGGAACATCATTTACTTGAGATTGCCACACGTAAAATTGAGGCTTTATCAGGGGTTACCATTATTGGAACAGCCCCCGAAAAAGCTGCGGTCATTTCTTTTATGATCGAAGGCGTGCATCCGCATGATGTCGGGACTATTTTTGATCAGCAAGGCGTGGCTATTCGCACTGGACACCACTGTGCCCAACCGGTAATGGAGTTTTACGATATTCCGGCAACTGCTCGTGCATCATTTGCGTTTTATAACTCGGAAGAAGAAATTGACGCCTTGATTAACGCAATACAAAAAACACAGGAGCTTTTTGCCTGATGAGTGATTTAAGAGAGCTATACCAGCAAGTGATCATGGATCACAACAAACGCCCAAGAAACTTTCGCGAGATTGAACAGGCCAATCATTTGGCGCATGGCAATAACCCGTTATGTGGTGACAAGCTGGTGGTTTACGTCAAACTCGAAGGTGATGTAATTGAAGATGTCAGTTTCAAAGGCAGTGGCTGTGCCATTTCAATGGCCTCAGCATCGTTGATGACTGAAGCATTAAAAGGTAAAACCATCGAGGAAGCTCAGGCTATTTATGAACAAGTTCATAAATCAATGACTGGTGAAGAAACCGATCGTAACCTGTTAGGCAAACTGGAAGTTTTAAGTGGTGTCAAAGAGTTTCCGGCGCGGGTAAAATGCGCGACTTTATCATGGCATACCGTGCATGCAGCAATAGATAGCGATCACGATATTTCGATTAGCACTGAGTAATTTTATGAATGATAATCAGGTACAACCTTTTACCGAAGAAGACTTGAAAGAAGATGTGATTGAGATGCTGAAAACCATCTTCGATCCTGAAATCCCCGTTAATATTTATGAACTGGGATTGATTTATGACATTGACATCAGTGCTTCTGGAAATGTGGTTATCAAAATGACCTTAACGGCACCAGGTTGCCCAGTTGCACAGACCTTTCCCGGTGATGTTGAAAACAAGATCAGCAGTATCGATGGCGTTAATAAAGTACATGTTGAACTGGTCTGGGATCCACCTTGGACCCGTGATCAGATGAGTGAAGCAGCCCAGTTACAACTGGGTATGTTCTAGCCTCAAGGCCCTTGCTACATATCGCAAAATCAAAGCAAAAAAAAACCGTGGATAGGTCTATCCACGGTTAATCAGATTGCATGACCAATCTGAAGAGGTAACAAACTTTAAGGCTACAGTAAGCAACTAGTTCAGGGTTGAGCCCCGAGAGAATTTCATTAGCAAGCTGTTGGAGCCAATCATAGTCATCTACTGCTATGCCGCATATAGGAGGAATTCCTTTTTATTTGCTTCGCGTGATATCTCATCTATTCGTAAATTGATGCACTCATTGTTGAGTATTTCTCAACAATAAAAACGATTGGGCTTTAACCTTTAAAGTCATTTAAAAACAATTGTTTAGCTTTGTATTTTTGCGTGCCGACAGCAGCTTTTAAAAAATAAGGAATTTCTCCTATATGGGATATTTTCCTCTTTGCCTACTATCCACTCACAAATATAAAACTGAGCTGGAATTGATGACAAGCAATGTAATGCCACATACCTCTTAAGCTCATGGCAGTAATCTCAATGTTTCTTTAAATTTAGAATGACAGTAAATTGTCAGGCTTACCAAGATACGTTAGTTAAGGCGAATATCAATTCCAAAA
>JAMDEF010000030.1:12916-51444 GCA_023488305.1 Gammaproteobacteria bacterium
TATGGGATATTTTCCTCTTTGCCTACTATCCACTCACAAATATAAAACTGAGCTGGAATTGATGACAAGCAATGTAATGCCACATACCACTACAAAACTTCTCAAATTCAAATTGATGGAACTGGTTGATGATGGTTTAGCTCATGACGGTTTCAGTGATATTCGAATAGAAGTTAAAATCCTTAAGCGTGGACAGAAAGAAGTTATCCTGCACTACGGAAAGCAATATAGATTTGTGGTGGATATGCACGAGATAAATGAAGCGACTACCACGAAACAAGTCTCAGGTTGAAACGACATTCCCTGCATAGTGAGTACTTTAGCCGTAAAAAAGTAATAATCCTCCTATTTTTTGGATTGTTATCAAACAAGGTTTCATTAACTAAAGGCAAGGTTAACGTTAACCTGAAACAGACCTCTAAGTAGAAAGGTTTAACAGGTTTTGATTGCCAGTAGATTTTTGGAATTGATATTCGCCTTAACTAACGTATCTTGGTAAGCCTGACAATTTACTGTCATTCTAAATTTAAAGAAACATTGAGATTACTGCCATGAGCTTAAGAGGCCTGATTAATACCCGGATCCTATTTTCGGTGATCATTATTAGTATTTTCGGCAGTATTTTAACGATTTGGCAGGTGCGTCAGTCCGTTGAAAGAGAAGTGAATTCTTCTTTTAATATGGCCTTACAAATGATGGATTTAGGATTTAGCCATTTATCCCGCACCTCAATGACTGAATATGAATGGTTACAACAAGTCAGTGCCATTCAGCATACCCGACACTTACATATTAGTATTCTTAATGAAGCTGGCGAAGAAGTAGAGTGGTTTGCCGCCGAAAATACGGATGGAAAATTTCCACCCGATTGGTTTGTGCGTGTTGTAAAAACGACTTATCCATCTGCAAATTATGATGTCAGACTCGCTGATGGAAGGGTGAAGCAACTTATCGTTCGTGCAGATCCGTTAGATGAAATTGCTGAGACATGGGAAGAATCTGTAGCCTATTTCTGGTCGGTGATGACCATGATTGGAGTCATTTTTCTGGCTATAAATATTGTGTTTAATTCGATGCTGCGAACTGTTCGCAGTATTGTTGTGGGTTTACGCAGGGTCGAGTCAGGACAATATGGACGTAAATTACCCCCTTTCAAAATAAGTGAATTTGACGCCATTGCGACGGAAATTAACCGTTTATCCGATGCATTGAAGGTAGCGAAAGATAATAATCAGGCGTTAGCCCGCCATACCATGCAGATCCAGGAATCGGAAAGACGCAATTTATCTCGCGAATTACATGATGAAATGGGGCAGTCACTTACAGCAGTGAAAGCCATGTCGACCGCTATTCGTCAACCAGGCGCAAATGTTACAAAAATCTCTGAATCTATTACTGAAATCTGCAACCATTTGGCCGGCGTTGTTCGTTCAATGATGCGAACCCTGCATCCATTAAGTCTGGCTGATCTAGGCTTAGGTGCAACATTATCTGATTTAGTAAGCGAATGGCGAAGGCGCTATCCCGATTTAGTGATCAAATTGGATTATGACGAACGTCTGGATAATGTCGCGCATGAATTGGCTATTCATGTGTACCGGATTGCGCAGGAATGTCTGACAAATGTAGTGCGTCATGCTAATGCATCTGAGGTAACATTAGTTATTCGGCAAGAAGGTGAGCAGACTTCCCCTCGTGTGGTAATGCGGATCCGAGATAATGGTCAGGGTGGCGAATCATCAGGACATGGTTTCGGTGTGTTGGCGATGCGAGAACGGGTAGAAAATATGGGAGGCCGGTTCAGGTTTGAATCTGAAACGGGTAAAGGCGTTTGTGTAAGCGCATGGATGCCAATCATTGAGAAACCAGAAAATGAATGAAAAAAAGATTAGTGTGTTACTGGTAGATGATCACCAGGTAGTTCGGGCGGGATTTAGAATGTTACTGGACGCTCAACCGTTTATCGGCACTATTGTCGATGTCGATCGTGGAGAGTTGGCTTGTCATGAATATGACCGAAAGCGGCCCGATGTGGTGGTAATGGATTTATCTATGCCTGGTATTGGTGGACTGGAAACCATTCGTCGTTTAAAAAAACAAGACCCACAGGCCACGGTTTTATAGCCTAAGTGTAACTCGGGTCTATAGCATTCACGATGAGTCCATTTATGTAGAACGTGCTATTCAGGCGGGCGCAAGAGGTTATGTTACAAAGAACAGTGCGGCCGAAGTACTGGCAGAAGCTGTTTTAGCTGTATCTCAGGGCAAAAGATATATAGAACAGGATATCCTGCCGAATATCGATGATTTCAGACATCCGTCTGATACCCTACATTACGGTCAAGTAGTAGAACTGTTGTCACCAAGAGAATTTGATGTGTTTTGCCTGACAGCGAGAGGAATGACAGCGCATGAAGTGGCTGCCGAGTTACACTTAGGCTATAAAACCGTGGCGAACTACAACACTCAAATAAAAAATAAACTGAACGTCAACACCACCGCTGATCTGGCCAATATTGCTGCTGTGCTGGGTATTATCAAACATTAGAAGTTGTTTTCATTTGATTGATAGTTAAGGATTTAATCAAAAAATCAGCAGACCTCTTGAATTATTTTAAGGCATCCCAATTTTGTCGATCAGAAGACATTGTTCGTCTTCATGATGAAAAAGTTTTGGAGGTGTTTTATGGCTATTCAACGATACAGACCTTACAGTTTGCTTGATAACCTGCAACGTGAAATGTCGTCCTTATTTCAGGTACCGGCGACGGAAACCAACTTCAGTCAGGAAGATTGGACACCGGCTGTGGATATTCAGGAAAATGCAGACAACTTTATTATTCATGCCGATTTACCGGGCGTTAAAGCTGCAGATATCGAAGTCACGGCAGAAAACGGGCTACTGACAATCAAAGGCGTTCGCGACAGCAACAAGGTTGAAGAGAAAGATAATTACAAACGTATTGAACGTTTCAGTGGCAGCTTTATGCGTCGCTTTACCTTACCGGAAACCGCTGATGTAGAACAAATTAACGCAACATCACGTGATGGTGTATTGGAGCTGACAATTCCCAAAATGCCTCAGCTGCAACCTAAACGCATTGAAGTGAATGTTCAGTAAGAAACTGAAAAGGCTCTAAAAGTTATCTTTTAGAGCCTTTTATTTTTAGCTTTAATAATGTGTGGTTTTATTTAACCCGCATACCTGGGGTGGCACCTTCATCAGGATTGAGAATAAATAAATCTTTACCGCCCGGACCTGCAGCCAGCACCATACCTTCTGATAAACCGAAACGCATTTTACGTGGGGCCAGATTGGCGACCATCACGGTTAATTTGCCGACCAGATCTTCAGGTGCATAAGCGGATTTGATGCCTGCAAATACCTGTTTTTCAGTCAGCCCAATATCCAGAGTGAGCTTCAGCAATTTTTCAGCCCCTTCGACATGTTCAGCATTAACAATTTTGGCAATACGCAAGTCAATCTTGGCAAAGTCATCAAACTGGATTTCTTCGGCAATCGGATCAATATTCTCAGTGTTTTTTGTCGGAGCAGGAGTCGCTGTCATATTCTCTTTAGATTCTTCAACAATAGCGTCGATTTTATCTTGTTCAACACGCGTCATTAGTGGTTTAAATACTGAAATGGTGTGGCCCAATAATGGTTGACCAATATCAGACCATTGCAATGAGTCAATATTCAGAAAAGCTTCGGACTGTTCAGCTGTGCGGGGTAATACTGGCTTCAGATAGGCAATAAGTATTCTGAAAAGATTGATGCCCATGCTGCAAACGGCCTGAACTTCAGCATCTTTGCCTTCTTCTTTAGCTAATACCCAAGGTTTTTGTTCATCGATATACTGATTGGCTTTGTCTGCCAGCGCCATGATTTCGCGCATTGCCTGAGCAAACTCGCGATTGTCATAACGTCTGGCAATTGACTCAGATTGTTCGGTGAATGCTTTAAATAAGGCTTCATCAGCCAATGAATCGCTTAATTTTCCCTCAAAGCGTTTATTGATAAAACCGGCACAACGACTGGCAATATTCACTACCTTGCCAACCAGATCGGAATTAATACGATTCTGGAAATCTTCCAGGCTCAGATCGATATCTTCAATGGTGTTGTTCAGTTTGGCAGCAAAGTAATAACGCAGATATTCTGGGTTTAAATGGTTCAGATAAGTGCGGGCTTTGATAAACGTGCCACGGGACTTGGACATCTTTTTGCCATCAACCGTCAGAAAACCATGGGCATAAACACGATTCGGTAATCTGAAACCAGCGCCTTTCAGCATGGCTGGCCAGAACAGGGCGTGGAAATAGATAATATCCTTGCCGATAAAATGCACCATTTCCGTTGGACTGTCGGCACACATAAATTCATTAAAATCCACGCCGCTGCGATCACAGTAGTTTTTGAAACTGGCTAAATAGCCAATCGGTGCATCCATCCACACATAGAAAAATTTGTTTGGCGCATCGGGAATTTCAAAACCAAAGTAGGGTGCATCACGTGAGATATCCCAGTCTTGCAAACCACTGTCAAACCATTCGCCAAGCTTGCGGCCAACTTCGGCCTGTAGATGATCACCCTGAGTCCATTCGCGTAATAATGGTTCGAAGTTACCCAGTTTGAAAAAATAATGTTCCGACTCTTTGGTGATTGGTGTAGCGCCGGAAACAGCTGAAACCGGATTTTTTAATTCGGTAGGATCATAGGTTGCACCACAGACTTCACAGTTATCACCATATTGATCAGCGGCACCGCATTTGGGACATTCACCGCGAATGAACCGGTCCGGCAGGAACATTTCTTTTTCCGGATCATAGGCCTGACTGATGGTACGGCTTTCAATATGTCCGGCATCGCGATTCGCGAGGTAGATCTGACTGGCTAACTGACGGTTTTCTTCACTATGGGTGCTGTGATAATTATCAAAACCAATCGCAAATTCGGCAAAGTCGGCCTGATGTTCTTTACTGACGTCGGCAATTAACTGTTCTGGCGTAATGCCCTCATTTTGTGCGCGCAACATGATAGGTGTGCCGTGGGCATCATCAGCGCAAACATAATGACATTCATGTCCACGCATTTTTTGAAAACGCACCCAGATATCTGTCTGAATATATTCAACAAGATGTCCCAGATGGATAGATCCATTGGCATAGGGAAGTGCGCTGGTGACCAGAATTTTTCGTTGCATAAATAAACCGGAATTAAGCCGTTAGAAAACCGCCAAAGATAACAGATTAACTAGGGTCTGTTAATCTTTCATGGCCTCCATGAAAGGTAAACAAACCTTATCAGACTCTATTTTGAATAATGTGGCATGGTTGCGTTGAAAAGCCATGCCAATTGCTTTAGATTGAGGCTATATCTGCCGTGACGGCAATTACTAGCAGTAAGAGAGCCTGATGGACCTGAATTTACATGACATACATGCCGAGTCAATTGAGCTGGCTCTGGATCGGGCGCGACAATATCGCTCATTGTTAGAACCCGAAATCGCTGAAAGTATCTGTCTGGATATCCTCAATATTGAGCCGGAAAATCAGGCAGCATTAGTCGTTTACATTCTGGCTTTAACTGATCAGATCAGTATTAGCGGCAGTCAGTCGCCATTTCAGGATATTGAAGCGGCGATCGCAAAGTTGAGTAGCGAATATAAACAGATTTACTACACCGGTATCGTGTTGGAACGGCGCGCCCGCTTTATGCTGACGCAACCAATGTCGCGAGCCTTTGCCTACGATTATTTTATTAAAGCGTTAGAGTGTTATCAGCAGGCTGAGCAAATGCGACCTGATCATAATGATGAAGCCATTGGCAGTAATAACAGCTGTGTGCGTACTATTCAGCGTGAAAAACTCGAACCGTTGTCGGAGACCGATCAAATTGCGATGAGTCGGGAGAGCTGATGGCACTGCTGCAAGTTAAAAAACGCCTGATGGCGATGGCCGGTCTGGTGCTGACCGCTTATCTGATTTTTCATATGCTCAGTAATCTGAGCTTTTTCAGTCCCGAACAATATCAGGCTTTTTATGATTTTTATAATCAACCACTGATTCGCTGGCCTTTATGGATATTAGTGGCAGCATCTTTGGTGTTTCATGTGATTGTGGCTGTGCAGATTCGATTGCATAACAGCAAGGCCAGAGTTCATGCCTATCATCACCGGCAACATCATTTCATTCCCGCATGGCTGGTATCCATTGTTATCACGCTGATTCTGCTGTTTATTGTCTGGCATATGGCGCAAATGTGGTCATTTGGCGGTGCTGATATATACGGCCAGACACTCACCTTATTCAGCTCAGTCTGGCAATTAGCGATTTATTTGGGTGGCGTGCTGCTAATTGGACTGCATTTGCAGCATTCGTTAACCAATGTGTTGCAAACCCTTGGCAAAACCTCAAAACAGTTTTATTGGATCAGCACTGCAATTGTCGTGTTATTGGGGGTGGGATTTGCCATCGTACCAATAGTGGCCTACTGGAAAGCATAAATGACTGACGAACAACCATTAGACAGCTTTTCCCCGAAAGGACCGCTGGAACAACGCTGGACCCAGCATAAATACAATCTGCGAGTAGTCAGCCCGGCCAACCGAAAACGTTATCGGGTGATTGTGGTTGGAACCGGACTGGCTGGTGCTTCTGCGGCTGCGTCACTTGCCGAGATGGGATATCAGGTCAAAACATTCTGTTTTCAGGATAGTCCGCGCCGTGCACACAGTATTGCGGCTCAGGGCGGGATTAACGCTGCCAAAAACTATCACAACGATGGTGACAGTGTCTGGCGGCTGTTTTATGACATGATTACAGGCGGCGATTTTCGAGCCCGTGAATCAAATGTATTTCGTCTGGCTGAACTGAGTACGTCGATTATTGATCAGGCTGTAGCGCAAGGAGTGCCATTTGCCCGTGAATATAGTGGTTATCTGGCCAATCGTTCGTTTGGTGGTGCACAGGTTTCCCGGACCTTTTATGCACGTGGTCAAACCGGTCAACAATTATTACTCGGTGCGTATCAGGCGATGAGCCGGCAGGTTGCCGAAGGTCATATTGAGCATTTTTCACGCTGTGAAATGCAGGATCTGATCAAAATTGATGGCAAGGCCAAAGGGATTGTGGTCAGGGATTTACTGACTGGGGAATTAAGTTCACATCTCGCCGATTGTGTGGTGCTTTGCACCGGCGGCTACAGTAACGCTTTTTACTTATCAACCAATGCCAAAGGTTGTAACACTTCCGCTATCTGGCGTGCGCATAAACACGGGGCGTTATTTGCTAATCCCTGTTTTACGCAAATTCATCCCACCTGCATTCCACAACATGGCGAGTTGCAATCCAAACTCACGTTAATGAGTGAGTCGTTACGTAACGATGGTCGCATCTGGGCACCGAAAAATCCGGCTGATTGTGGTCGCGATCCTCGAGACATTCTGGAGCAGGATCGTGATTACTTTCTGGAACGAATGTATCCGGCGTTTGGCAATCTGGTGCCCCGTGATATTGCCTCACGAGCGGTCAAACATATTTGCGATGATGGACGTGGCGTGGGACATGAAATAAATGGTCAGAAGTTGGGTGTATATCTGGATTTTGCCGATGCTATCAGAGAGCAGGGCGCTGATGTTATAAACGAAAAATACGGCAATCTGTTTGATATGTATCAACGGATTACTTCGGAAGATCCTACCCAACAGCCGATGCGGATTTATCCTGCGGTGCATTACACCATGGGTGGTTTATGGGTGGATTACAATTTGATGACCTCGGTTGATGGTCTGTTTGCCGGTGGCGAAGCCAACTTTTCCGATCACGGTGCCAATCGATTGGGGGCCAGTGCATTAATGCAGGGTTTAGCGGATGGTTATTTTATTCTGCCAACCACCGTCTCTGATTATCTTGCCAGGCAAACGCCTTTGGAAGATAAAGACTATCCCGAAGTGCAGCAGGCTATGAACTATTCGCAATCGCGTCTGGATCGACTGCTAAGTGCGCCTGAGCCCAAACATACACCAGATCATTTTCACCGTCGTCTGGGTAAAATCCTTTGGGATCACTGCGGCATGGCGCGTAATGAATTCGCTTTAAAGCAGGCGATTGCAGAAATTCAGCAATTACGCGAACAGTTCTGGCGTGAAATCAAAATCAGTGGTAACGATAAACAGCTGAATCAAACCCTGGAAAGAGCAGGCCGGGTTGCCGACTTTATGGAACTGGGTGAGTTAATGTGTATTGATGCCCTGAGCCGGGAAGAGTCCTGTGGCTGCCATGCTCGGGTAGAACATTTAACTGCCAACGGTGAAGTGCAACGGCGTGATAACGATTTTGGATTTGTTTCGGCCTGGCAATTTACCGGTGACGTTGTGCAGCCGAAACTGATCAAAGAGCCGTTACATTTTGATTTTGTCAGCCCTGGGATACGGAATTACCAATGAATTTTATTCTGCATATATGGCGTCAGGCCACTCCCCAAGATGACGGTTTTTTTGAAAAGCATGAGTTGGAAGTAGAACCCGAATCTTCTTTTCTGGAAATGCTTGATGCCTTGAATGAACGGCTTATTGGTCTTGGAAAAGAAGCGATCGTATTTGATCATGATTGTCGAGAAGGCATCTGTGGCAGTTGCAGTCTGGTGATTAACGGTGAACCGCATGGCCGCCATCAGGCGACGACTACTTGTCAGCAATATATGCGGGATTATCACGATCAAAATGAATTATGGATTGAACCCTGGCGTGCTACAGCGTTTCCGGTGATAAAGGATTTGATGGTGGATCGCAGTGCTTTCGATCGCATTATTCAGGCGGGAGGTTATATCCCTGTCAGAACTGGTGCAGCACCCGAAGCCAATACTCTGCCGGTTGCCAAACGAGTTGCAGATAAGGCATTTGATGCGGCTACCTGCATTGGTTGTGGCGCCTGCGTGGCTGTTTGTCCCAATGCCTCAGCTACTTTATTTATTGCCGCCAAAGTCAGCCATTTGAGCAGTCTGCCACAGGGCCAGTTGGACACAAAACGTCCCGCCAAAATGTTAGCCCGGATGGAAGCCGAAGGCTTTGGCAGTTGCAGTAATTACCGGGAATGTGAACGGGTTTGCCCGAAACAGATCGGTACAGATACCATTAGCAAAATGAACAAATTGCTATATCAACGTTAAACCTAACGATTTTCATGCTTAACTAATCATCTTGGAGGCTGCTGCTTTGGTAGTCTCTGTTTTGGCCCACTATACAATTCGCCCAATCCCCTCTGGAGTTTTTAAATGGTAGAAGATCTGATCAGCAAACTTGATTCGATAACCGAAAAACGTCGAGTAGTGTTGCTGTTTTCAGCTGCAGATGAAGCGGTTGTACAAGAGACTATTTTACCGAAGCTACCGGAGCAGCAATGGGAAATACGGTTAAACAATTTCCAGCTAGGGCAGAAATATCAATTTGATGATGATCAGTTAGTCATCAGTTATTTGAATGACGAAAGTTTGCGTGAATTAATGCTGCAGGCGCGTGAACAAGAATGGACAATCGGTTTATTGCCACATCCAGAGATGAAGCATGCTCGCTATGGTTTCGGTATCGCTGCCAGTTTTGACGAAGCGCTTAGCGATATTATGGAAAACGATGCCTCACAGCTTGATTTAATGTTGTGTAATGATCGTCCAGTTTTTAACTCGGTCATCGTCGGGCAGACCTTTACATTGGTGCCTGGGGAAGCGATGGTAGAGCCGTTCTGGGCTCGGGTTCGACGTTTCTGGCGACTGATGCGGAGTTTAAAAGAAGTGCGGTTTACCCCCTTCACCATTACTACACAGAAAGAGAAAGTGATTGAAACAGCGGCTTTTGGGGTTGTTGCAGTTGAACATGGCCGAAGCTCAGTGTTATCACGTCGTTTTATGCCGGATTCAAATGCTAATGATGGCATGATGCATGCGTTGGTGTTGGCACCACGAAGTGTGTTTGAAATGTTGCGCTTTCTATTTGCTTCGTTGTTTATGCGCAATATATGGAGCCGAAATAACCCCCCATTTGTTGGTTTTTTCAAAAGCAGTCGGCTAAAACTGGAAACCAATAAACCCATCCAATACAGCCACGACGAAATGGTTTCTGAAGCACAGCAGCTTGAGTTTAAAGTCGAGCGACGAACCATTCGTTTGATTCCGGGACGCTTATTAGCGCTGGCGGATAGTGGTGGCGAGCAGAAAGAAATCGTTCGTACTCAGGCATTGCCATTAGGCAAGGCTCGAAATGAACTGATCAGTTATCCACTGCCATGGATGCATCACGCGGCACCAGAAGAATTTAAAGATCTGTTTATGTTGATGCGAGAGAGTGCTAAAGCGACTCCTGCGTATTTAACCTTAATGGTGCTCTCGACTTTACTTGCAGCCTTCGGACTATTTGCCAACTCTATTCCGGTGGTGATTGGCGCGATGATTCTGGCTCCGCTTATGGGACCGATTATTTCCATGTCTCTTGGCACTCTGCGCCAGGATGAATCATTAATGATGGAAAGTGGTAAAAGTATTGCCATAGGTACTGGGCTGGCCTTGCTATGTGCGATGCTTATCGCCTGGTTTATACCGCTCAATACAATTAATAGTGAAATTGCAGCTCGTATCAGTCCGACGTTACTGGATTTAGGTGTCGCGGTGGTGTCGGGTATTGCCGGTGCGTATGCGCATGCCCGTGCAGAAGTAGCAAAAAGTCTCGCTGGTGTGGCGATTGCTGTGGCGTTGGTACCGCCTTTAGCGGTGGCTGGTATTGGTCTTGGCTGGCTCGACTTTACCGTGTTTTTTGGCGCTTTTCTGTTATACCTCACCAACCTGGTTGGCATTATCCTCGCCGCGTTAATTACCTTTATGTTTCTGGGATATAGTCCATTCCATCGGGCGAAACGTGGTTTGATGTTGACCTTGGTCATGGTGACGATCCTCGCCATACCATTGGCTATTGGTTTTGAGCGAATGGTTGCAGAAAACAATGTGCTACGACAGTTAGACGGTCAGGAAATCGCCGGTGTGAAACTGGTGGATGTCCAGGTCCGACCCCGAGATCCATTGATTATCAGTCTGACCATGGTGTCAAAAAGTGCAGTTGACAATGCGGTGATGGATGAAGTCAAACAAGAAATAGAACGGCGTTTACAGCAACCGGTTGTATTAGAAATTGCTGTCAGGGTGATTCGATAAAGAATAGCTCAGACCCTGAAAACCAGGGTCTGAGCAGTCAATCATTAAGGTTTGCGAAAACGTAAGGTCATCCGGTCACTTTCCCCAATCGCCTGGTATTTGGCTTTATCAGATTCATTATCAACTCGCAGATTAGGCGGCAGTGTCCATACACCATTTGGATGATCAGCTGTGTCAGCAGGATTGGCATTAATTTCAGATTTTTCTTCCAAAATGAAGCCCGCTTTTTCAGCCAGCGAAATCACATATTCTTCGGTGAGATATCCGCTTTTTTTCATTATGGCAAGCGATGTGTCAGGTTTTGCCCGATGATCGGTTACCCCGAGAATACCGCCGGATTTCAGTACGTCGAATATGGCTGAAAAAGCTTCATCGGCAAATTCTCCCTGTACCCAGTTATGTACATTTCTGAAAGTCAGTACTGCATCTACGCTGGCAGGTTCGGCAAACTGCCAGTTGGTTTCAGGACCAAACTCTGTGATTACTACTTCATCATAAAGCTCCGGTGTAGCTTCCAGCCAGGCGTTATATTCCTGACGAATAGTTTGCCGGTAGGCTGAACTTGTGTCGGCGGCAAATCCCGCAGCAATTAACTCGCCATTACCTTGTTTTAACCAAGGCGCAAGGATTTCGGTGTACCAGCCGCGTCCGGGCCAGATTTCCACTATCCGCATATCCTCGGTGACCCCGAAGAAGTTCAACGTCTCAGCAGGATGGCGATATGCATCACGCTGTTTATTGCTTTCGGCACGATGAGGACTATCGAGAGTGGCCTGCAATAAATCATCTGCCAAGGCTGTCTGACTTAATGGCAAGAGAGAGAACAGCAGAATGTTGGAAAAAAGACGTGGTAAAGGCATAAAAAAATTCCTATTTAAATCGAAGTTAAATCTTAACTAAATGACTGCATGATAGGCTCAAGGTTGCAAAAAGCCTTCACAAGCTTTTGGGCGTAAATTTGTCTTCTGGCTGCTTAGCGGGTAGTTTGAATAGAACTACCCTGAAGTTACAGACTAAGTTTTAACGTCTGTCTGTCGTAAGTGTCCAGAATAAACTCATTATGATGAAGATAAACAAATATGACAGATAACAGCGAAAAACTAAAAATTGCCTTGCTTAACATTCATGGTCTTATTCGAGGCCATGATCTGGAATTGGGACGTGATGCTGACACTGGCGGACAGACACTGTACGTACTTGAATTAGCACAGGCGTTATCCGAGCTGGAAAGAGTAGGTGAAGTATTGTTGATAACGCGACGCGTCGTTGATGAAGAGGTGTCTCCGGATTATTCCCGTCCCATCGAACAACTGAATGACAAACTACGTATCATCCGAATTGAGGCAGGTCCCGAGCGTTATCTGCCAAAAGAACAAATATGGGACCACCTGGATACCTTTGCCGATAATCTGGTGGATTTTTTCCGTGAACAAGCGTTTTTACCTGATATTTTGCATAGCCATTATGCTGATGCAGGGCTGGTGGCATCGCATATTGCCAACCTATTGGGTATTCCTCTTATCCACACAGGACATTCACTGGGACGAGTTAAGCGCCGAAGACTGTTAGCCAGCGGCGTTGATCTTGAACAGTTAGAACAACAGTACAAAATGACACAACGGATCGATGCGGAAGAAATCACTCTGGCTACCGCAGAGCGGGTGATTACCAGTACACATCAGGAAATCGAAGAGCAATATGAGCTCTATGACCACTACCAACCAGCACAAATGCGCATTGTGCCGCCAGGTACCAATGTTCAGCAATTTACTCCGCCGAAAGGTGATGAATTACAAAGTGAATTATTCACCCGTATTACACGCCATCTGGATGCGCCGGAAAAGCCGCTTATTCTCGCTTTGTCGCGGCCGGATAAACGCAAGAATATTGTCAGTTTAATAGAAGCCTATGGTCAGTCAGAGTTTTTGCAGCAAACTGCCAATATTTTGATAATCGCCGGGAATCGAGATGATATCGATGATCTTGAGCGCGGTGCTCAGGAAGTGTTTTATGAATTGCTGGTGGCGATAGATCGTTACGATCTTTATGGCAAGGTGACTATTCCTAAACATCACCGTCGTGATGAAGTGCCGTTGATTTATCGTATTGCTGCAGCAACCGGAGGTGTTTTTGTTAACCCGGCGCTGACAGAACCTTTCGGACTGACCTTAATTGAAGCCGCCGCCAGTGGTTTGCCGATTGTAGCTACGGAAGACGGCGGCCCCAAAGATATTATGGCCAACTGTTTGAATGGAGAATTGATTGATCCGCTGGAAATTTCCAGTATTCGTTTAGCTATAGAAAAATTATTGCAGGATAAGCACTATTGGAAACGCTGCCAGCAAAATGGACTGGAGGGTGTCACTCAGCATTATTCATGGCACGCCCATGCCACACGCTATCTGGAAATAATTGAGCCGATAGCGGCGCGTACCGAAAAACTATTGCGAGTGCCGATTGAAAGAGGTGAGATGGGCCGTGATGAGAGAGCATTGGTCACTGATCTGGATTTGAATCTGGTGGGGGATGACGAGTCGTTGCAGGCTTTGATAAGTTTGCTGCGTGAACATCGTAAAAGTACCAAATTTGTGATTGCTACCGGACGACGGCTGGATCAAGCATTAAAACTGATGAAAAAACATCGTATTCCCGAGCCGGATATTCTGATCACCAGTAGCGGCAGTGAAATTTATTACGCGCCAAAACTGACCCCGGATACTGCCTGGACAAAACATATCGATCATCTATGGTTACCACATCGGGTGGGGAAATTACTGGATGAAATTCCCGGTCTGGAACGCCAGCCAAAGTCAGAGCAGAGCCAATTCAAGCTCAGCTATTACATTGATCGGGATCAGGTTGATATCGATGACGTTAAATCGTTATTACATCGCGAGGAATTATCAGTTCATGTGCAGCTGGCATTCGGGCAATATCTGGATATTCTGCCGCTCAGGGCGTCAAAAGGTATGGCATTAAGATTTGTCGCTAATCGTTGGCAGATGCCGTTAGAACGTATTTGTGTTGCCGGTGGCAGCGGTGCAGATGAAGATATGATGCGCGGCAATACATTGGCAGTGGTGGTGGCAAATAGACACCACGAGGAACTGTCACAGCTTGAAGATTTCTCACATATTTATTTTGCCCATAAACCCTTTGCCGCAGGGATTATGGAAGCCATTGAGCATTACAATTTTTTTGACATTATTTCTGAACAAGCAACAGGTTCACGTTAAATGAGTGCAAAACTTCTACTCTGTACCGATATGGATCGCACAGTGATCCCCAATGGAATGCAAGCCGAACATCCTGACGCACGGCGACGATTTCGCCAGTTCTGTCAGTCAGATAATATTTGTCTGGTCTATGTGACAGGGCGACATCGGCAACTTGTTGAGAAAGCGATTCGTACTTACAGTCTGCCGCTGCCTGATTACATTATCAGTGATGTTGGCACCAAGATCTTTCAATTCAAGGATAAACGGTGGCAAGAGGTACAGAGCTGGTGTGATGAGATTGATCAGGACTGGAATGGAAACTCTCACAGCGATCTCAAAGCCTTATTGAGTGATATTAAGGATCTGCAATTGCAGGAACTAAGCAAACAAAACACCCATAAACTGAGTTTTTATCTGCCCTTATATCTCGATAAAGATGCGGTGATTAATTCTGTGCAACAACGTTTGGCCGCCAAACAAATCCAGGCTTCAGTCATGTGGAGTATTGATGAGTTAACTAATGTTGGCTTATTAGATGTGTTGCCAGAGCATGCTACTAAACTGCATGCGATTGAATTTTTACAAAATCGTCTGGGTTATGATGACAAGGAAGTGATTTTTGCCGGTGACAGTGGCAATGATATGCCGGTGTTAGCCAGCCCGATACAATCCGTTGTGGTTAACAACGCCTCAGCTGAAATTAAAGCTATGGCTCAACAACTGGTGACCGAAAACGGTCATCCGCAATCACTATATATTGCAGTCAATCCAGGGCCATTAGGCATGAACGGTAATTACAGTGCAGGTGTGTTGCAGGGCGTCTGGCATTATGCCGAAGGTTTTAGAAACCAACTTGAAACGGGAGACAATACATGAGCCAGCAGTCAGCCTTAGCTATCTTCGGTGAAGTTTTATTTGATTGTTTTCCGGATGGTGAGAAAAAACTTGGCGGTGCCCCGTTTAATGTGGCCTGGCATCTGCAGGCTTTTGGTGATAACCCTTTATTTATCTCCAGTGTCGGAGAGGATGAGTCGGGAGAGCAAATTCGCCATGCGATGCAACAATGGCAACTTTCAGCAGACGGTTTACAAACCGATAAAAGTCATCAAACGGGAGAGGTTAAAGTCACTTTGCAGGGAGGGGAACCCTCTTATGACATCATGATTGAACGGGCTTATGACTTTATTCAAACATCCCTGTTGCCCAACCTGAGAAATGATGCGGTGGTATATCACGGCTCATTAGCACTGAGAAATGCGGTTTCTCAAAGTGCACTTGAATTTCTGACCAGACCTAAATCTGTTTCGGTGTTTATGGATGTTAATTTACGCGCTCCATGGTGGACTAAAGAAAGCATTTATACCTGTCTGGAACGGGCCAAATGGTGCAAGCTCAATCAACATGAATTAGCTGAACTGGGTTTTAATTCTGCTGATTTGCAACAGGATATGACGCGAATGCAGAGTCATTTTCAGTTAGAGCAACTCATTGTTACGCGGGGGGAAGAGGGGGCTATCGTACGTTGTAATGATGGCGCGTTTTATGAACAAAAATGTGTGGCTGCTGACAAACTAGTGGATTCAGTGGGAGCGGGCGATGCCTTCACTGCCATGTATATTCACGGACTGTTAGCGGGATGGCCAGTGCAGAAAATTTTATTGAAAGCACAGCAGTTCGCCAGCAAAGTGATAGGATTACGGGGAGCGGTCAGCGAAGATCCGGCTTTTTATTCTGAATTTATTTAACAGCCATCACAGATTTATCCGTCTCCATTAATCAGGAAATGACATGTACGAACAGCAATCGCATTCGCTTTTGAATGCCATCCTGAATCAAATTGAGCCTGAGTTTGCCAAATACGATCTGCGTTATTTCTACACGCGTCTCGGGGCTAACTTTTATGCGATCCATTCCCTGTTTGAGCGCCTATATGGCAAACGCCCAGATTTTGCTGAACAGGCACAACGTCTGGTAGAAACGCTGGCCAGACAATATATCGATCGCTCTGAAGTGTTGCGGGCCAAGGATATGGAACGGGAGCAGGATTACAACTGGTTTCTCAGTCAGAAATGGGTTGGTATGGCCTTGTATTGCAACGGGTTTGCCAAGAATCTGCAAGGCATGCGTGAGCATCTGCATTATTTCCAGGATTTAGGGATCAATCTGGTTCACGTAATGCCCATCATGAAATGCCCGGAAGGTAAAAGTGATGGCGGCTATGCGGTCAGCAATTTCCGTGAAATTGATCCGCGGGCCGGTGATTTAAACGATTTGCGAGCATTGGCAGATGATTTACGCCAACGCGATATGCTGCTGGTAATGGACGTGGTGTTAAACCATACCTCCGATCAACATGAATGGGCGCAGAAAGCCCGTGATGGTTATTCACCATACCGAGATTACTATTACACCTTCGAAAACCGTCATGTGCCGGATATGTTTGAACAAAGCATGCCCGAAGTGTTTCCGGAAACGGCTCCGGGTAATTTCACCTGGAACGAAGAAATGCAGCGCTGGGTAATGACGGTATTTAATGAATACCAATGGGATTTGAACTATAGCAATCCCACCGTGTTTATCGAAATGCTGGATATTATTTTGTTCTGGGCCAACCAAGGCGCGGATATCGTGCGACTTGATGCGGTCGCTTTTTTATGGAAAAAAATCGGCAGTACCTGTCAGAACGAACGTGAAGCCCATTTGATTTTACAGTTAATGAAAGATTGCTGTCAGGTAACGGCTCCAGGCGTATTGTTTATTGCTGAAGCGATTGTAGCGCCGGTCGAAGTCACCAAGTATTTTGGTGAGGATGCGGTGATCGCCAAGGAATGCGAAATTGCCTACAACGCCACGTTTATGGCTTTGTTATGGGATGCCGTGGCCACAAAAAATGCCCGACTATTAAACCAAGGTATTAAAAGCCTGCCGGTAAAACTGGAACGTGCCACCTGGCTGAACTATATCCGCTGCCATGATGATATCGGTTTAGGTTTTGATGACAAAGATATTGAACTTGCCGGTTATGAGCCGCGTGATCACAGACGGTTTTTGATTGACTATTTCACCGGTAAATTTGCCGATTCCCATGCCCGTGGAGTGCCTTTCGGTCAGAATGATAAAACCGGTGATGCACGTATCTCCGGCTCTTTGGCGTCACTGGTTGGATTGCAACATGCAATCGATATTGGTGATGAAAAGGCGATAGATGATGCCGTTCGTATTATTGTGTTGTTACATAGTTTGATTCTGTCATTTGGTGGTTTGCCACTGTTGTATTACGGTGATGAAATCGGCACCACTAATGATGAAAGTTATCGCAATGATCCGGTCAAAATGGATGATTCGCGCTGGGTACATCGACCTTTTATTGATTGGCAGAAAGCGGAAAAACGTAATGTGCCGGGCACAATTGAATATCTGATATTTAATCAGTTGAAAACGCTGATTGCGGTGCATAAAGAACTGGATGCATTTGCCGATTTTAATAACCGTGATCTGGTCGATGTAGAGAATCCGCATCTGTTTGTGTTTGAACGTTATCACCTGCAAAAACCAGCAGACAGGGTGTTGGTCGTCGCAAATTTTGATCGAAAATCACAACGACTGGATTTGGATCAACTACCTAGATGGTCGCAGTCCCATCATGGCCATCTGGTTGATGCGATAACCGGCCAAAGTCCCGAGAAATTTGGCACCACAGTGGTGATCCCGCGTTTTGGATGTTACTGGTTAACCGAAAAGTAAACGGTTTTCAGAACTTGCATTGATCCTCACAAGGTTTGCCGCCAACTAAACGGGCAATGGGATGACGAAAACGGGCAAATACTAGGTAGGCTAAATCTGCAAACCATCGAATCACCGGCCACCGCAAGATTTGTAACCATTTATGATGACCTACAAGACCCCATGCTTTAGCTGTAACATCCAGTCCAGTGATAATTTGACCATTAGCTAACTGACCATGCAATCGTCTGTCAGCGGCCACCACATCGATATAGGGATAACGATAAACAAAGTCGATGGCATGAATATCTTCAAAATGCAGTTTTTGCCGGGTATCTAATCGCTTCAACAACGCAATTTCTTTATTGCACAAAGGGCAGTGCCCATCAAAAAATATGGTCAACTGATGCATGGTTTTTGCTCAACTGGAAAAGTGTGACAATCAGACGTTTTTTTTCCGGCATAGTTCTACTGTGATTCGAACCTATATTCTTCAATACAGTCTGTGAACTGACTGCATTTAACACCATCACTGGAGCGTCAAAACCCATGACCACAGGATTATTCTGGTTTACCAATGATCTGCGACTGCATGATCAACCTGCATTATGGAAAATGCAGTCTGTCGATAAACTGATCTGTGTATTTTGTATTGATCCGCAGTGGTTCAGGCCTAATGGTTTAAATGCTAAAACGATGGGAGAAAGACGCTTACAGTTTTTATATGAATCTCTGGCAGATCTTCAGCAACAATTACAACAAGTCGGACAACAGCTGATCATCAAACATCAAACGCCACATAAAGCTCTGACAGAATTAATTGAGTTTTATAACGTTGATATTATCGTTCGCAGTCAGCATGCAGGTGTTTACGAAAACCGGCATTGGCATTTGCTGCAACAACAATTTCCCCAGCGAAAGTTTATTACCGAAGTGAGCCATACCCTGTTTGCTGCAGAGGATTTGCCGTTTGCTATCGGTGACTTACCAGACAGTTTTACCCAGTTTCGTAAACTTGTCGAAAACTTACCACTGCCCAGACCAATGTCTGCACCACAGCAGTTACCACCGCCACCAGGGCCGATTGCGATAGACAAACTATCACCACCAATATACAAACCTTCTGCATTTCAAGGTGGCGAAACCGCGGCGCTAAAACATATCAGTGAGTATTTTTCTGCGGATCTGCCAGCAAATTACAAGCAGGTTAGAAATGAATTGGATGGCTGGCAACACTCGACCAAATTTTCACCCTGGTTAGCTCTGGGCTGCCTGTCCGTTCGCCATCTGGTGAGTAAGCTTAGAACCTATGAGCAGAATAAGATCAGCAATGATTCTACTTACTGGATTTATTTTGAATTGCTGTGGCGGGAGTATTTTCAATGGTATGCCATGCGGCATGGTGCCAAATTATTTCGTTTTGACGGCATAAAAAATACTAAAAGCCGTCGTTGTTATTATCCTGAGCGTTATCAAAAATGGTGCAATGGCAACACACCTTATCCATTGGTCAATGCCTGTATGAAGCAGCTCAATGCTACGGGGTATATGTCAAACCGGGGCAGGCAAATTGTTGCCAGTTGCTTTGTTTATGATCTGAATCTGGACTGGCGATTTGGCGCTGCGTATTTCGAACAACAGTTGATTGATTATGATGTCGCCGTTAATTGGGGTAACTGGCAGTATATTGCCGGCGTAGGAGCTGATCCGCGAGGCGGGCGACACTTCAATATAGAAAAGCAGACCCAACAATATGATCCAAACGGTGAATTTATCCGTCTCTGGCAAGGTGATATTGATCTTGTCCCACTGGATTCAGTCGATGCTGCAGACTGGCCGATCATGCCGCCCCCCAAACAATAATGACCCGTCAACACATCAATATCGTCTGGTTCAAACGTGATTTAAGGCTTGCCGATAACGCAGCTTTTCACGCGGCCTGTGAACAGGATTTACCCATTTTATTGTTGTATATAGTTGAACCTTCACTGGTGGCTGATCCGCATTACAGCCTGCGTCATTGGCGGTTTGTCTGGCAATCATTGCAACAACTTAATCAACAATTAGCAGCTGATAAAATCAAGGTCGTGGTTATTGAAGGTGAAGCATTAGAAGTGTTTCTACAGGTCCAACAATATTTTCAAATAAACACGGTTTTCAGTCATCAGGAAATTGGTCTCAATATCACTTTTGACCGAGATAAAACCTTAAACCCGCATTTCAGCCAGCAGCAGATCATTTGGCAAGAGTTTGCTCAAGGCGCGGTGATTCGTGCGGCAACAACGCGTGATGATTGGGATAAACATTGGCAACAAGTAATGCGGGCACCATTGCTGGAAGCTCGGTGGCAGCAGGCGCAATTTATTACTGATTTACCGTTGGCTGACTTTAACTCGCCGGCAGAATGGCAACAAGCTGATGACTCATTTCAATATGGGGGTGAATTAACCGCCTTGAGTGTGCTAGCCAATTTTTTTGCTGAACGTGGCAGACACTATCACAAGCATA
Organism: Gammaproteobacteria bacterium; assembly: GCA_023488305.1. Classification (GTDB taxonomy): domain Bacteria; phylum Pseudomonadota; class Gammaproteobacteria; order Nitrosococcales; family Methylophagaceae; genus Methylophaga. Next base: position 33,566 of record JAMDEF010000030.1, read on the forward strand.
TTTCCAGCCCGGATCTAAGTCGTCAAACCTGTTCCAGAATGTCGCCGTATCTCGCTTGGGGCAATATCAGCCTTCGACAGATTTATCAGCAATTACTGCAGCACTGGAATGAGCCCGGCTGGCGCAGACCCTTGACTGCATTTGCCTCAAGGCTGCACTGGCATTGTCATTTTATGCAGAAGTTTGAAAGCGAAACGGCAATGGAATATCGCCCAGTAAATCGTGGTTATCAAAGTTATCCCTGGCGAGATGATAAGCAATCGGAAGTCGACTTATTAGCCTGGCAACGCGGTAAAACCGGTTATCCATTGGTGGATGCCAGCATGCGCTGTTTGATAGCTACTGGGTATATCAATTTTCGTATGCGCGCGATGTTAGTAAGTTTTCTTTGTCATCAACTGCATATCGATTGGCATCGTGGTGCACATCATCTGGCTCAGCTGTTTCTGGATTTTGAGCCGGGTATTCACTATCCACAACTACAAATGCAGGCAGGCGTGACTGGCACCAACACGATTCGAATATACAATCCAACCAAGCAAGCCGAAGAACAGGATCCCGAAGGCAAGTTTATTCGTGAATGGTTACCCGAGCTTAGCGAATTGCCCAATGAGATTATTCATCGACCATGGGAAGTCACGCCAATGGAGTCGATGATGTTAAATTTTGAGTTAGGGCGAGATTACCCCTTTCCCATTGTTGATATTAAAGCTACCTCAAAACAAAGCCGGGATAGTTTATGGGCCTGGCGTAAACGAGATGATGTCCAGCAGGAAAATCAACGGATATTACGTCGTCATGTGCGCTTAACTTCACGTTAATATATGTGCATTGCTATTAACTCAGTCAAGCACTGATAATATGGCTTGAACACCCTCAATTTTATTTTCCGGAGAATATATGACATTAGCCTTTGCTGCTGTGGTGGTCGGTCTAGCCTTGTTAGTTTGGAGTGCAGATCGATTTATCGACGGTGCCGCCGTTTCCGCCCGGTATTTTGGTATGCCACCTTTGTTAATCGGCATGGTAATTGTGGGGTTTGGTACTTCGGCTCCGGAAATGGTGGTATCAGCAATAGCTGCAACGCAAGGCAATCCGGGTTTGGCGCTGGGCAATGCATATGGTTCAAACATCACTAATATCGCATTGATATTGGGTTTGACAGCGGTATTAAGTCCTATTGCCGTGCATTCTCAGGTTCTACGCAAAGAATTACCAATTCTGATTGGCGTTACAGCATTAGCCGCATGGCAATTAGCCGATGGAACGTTATCCAGATTTGATGCCGGTATTTTGATATTGGTGTTTTTTATATTGATGGGCTGGACCATTTATCAGGGCATGAGGAAGTCGCCGGATGCGTTTGGCACAGAAATGGAAGCCGAATTCAACACTGAAACCATGAGCCTGAAAAAGGCCTTGATATGGTTATTTATCGGGCTGGTTTTATTGATTATCAGTTCACGAATTTTAGTATGGGGTGCTGTTGAAATTGCCGTCGCTTTTGGAGTGAGTGACCTCATTATTGGTTTAACGGTGGTGGCTATCGGTACCTCATTACCAGAGCTAGCATCATCATTAATTGCAGTAAAAAAAGGCGAACACGATATCGCGCTTGGCAATGTGATTGGTTCAAATTTGTTTAACACATTGGCTGTGGTCGGTATTGCCGGATTGATTCATCCGTTTGCGGTGCCAGCTGAAGTATTGTCACGTGACGTCGTCGTGATGGCGGGGTTGACTATTCTGCTATTTATCTTTGGCTTTGGTATCGGCAGACAAGGAAGAATCAATCGTCTTGAAGGGGGCTTTTTCATGATGGTGTTTGTTGCTTACACCGCTTATCTAATCAGTACTATCGTGACTTGAACCCGGAGTTTGGCATGATGCAATGGTTATTACAGTTTTGGGAGCAGAACTCAGCATTAATTCTAGCCATTGGTTATAAGCTGGTGATGACGGTGGTGGTATTGATTGCGGCTACCGTCATCTCTCGTTTGATACGACGGGTATTTACTAATACCAATTTCAAATTTAACAGTATTGACCCTGCGGTCATCAAGTTATTCAGCTCAACCATGGCCTACTTGGTCTATGTCGTCGCGGTGTTAATTATTCTCGATATGTTCGGTTTTAATACTGCAAGTATTATTGCCTTATTGGGGGCTGCTGGTCTTGCGGTAGGTTTGGCTTTACGAGAAACGCTAAGCAATATTGCTGCTGGCATCATGCTGTTGTTTTTAAAGCCTTTCAAACTTGATGACTTTATTCAGTGTGGAGAACTGGTGGGTGGGGTTCGAGAAATCGGTTTATTTACCACCGTGCTTCAAACCCCTGATGGATTATATATTTCCGTGCCCAACAGTCGTTTGTGGGGTGCGCCGATTACCAATTTTACTCGTAACAGCACGCGGCGACTGGAAGTTATTGTTGGCATTTCCTATAGCGATCCAATTGATGTGGCATTGGAGGTGCTTCATAAAGTTGTGGAAAGTCATCCAGCCTTGTTGGAAACGCCAGCACCGCAGATCTTTGTTTCCTCAATGGGAGAGAGTTCCATCCAATTACATATGCGAGCCTGGACAACGATAGATGTATTCTGGAAAACCTATTGGGAGTTAAACAAAATCGTTAAAGAGCAAATCGAAGCTGCCGGTTTGACGATTCCATTCCCTCAGCGGGTATTAACACTGGCAGATAATTTAACAATTTCAAAAAAACAAAATGAAGTGGAAGCGGAAGCGAATTCAAAACTAAGTCAGCACTAAAATATATGTGACTTGCATCACATAAATTTTTGTAAGATACTCCCGCTCTTAAGTGTTTGATTACTAAGGATTGGGTATGAAGACGGGGTTGGGTGATGTCGATAATGAGTGTCTACAGGTCGTATTAGACATTATCAGTGATGGTGTATGGGATTGGCATGCTAACACCGGCTATGTTTATCGCAGTCCTGGCTGGGGTCGAATGTTGGGTTATCCTGCTGACGCCATCCCTTCTACCATAGCGTTTTGGGAAGGATCCTTGCATCCAGAAGATCGCGAACGTGTACTCAAACATTTTGACGATTACATCCATAATCACACCAGCATTTATCATCTTGAATACCGCTTCCGCAAGGCCGACAACACCTACCTATGGTTAGAAGACCGCGCCAAAATCATTGAGTGGAATGAAGATGGATCGGTCGCCAGGATGATTGGCGCCCATCGTGATATTCATGCGCGCAAAATGAATCTGGAACGACTTGCAGAGCAAAATCATTCGCTTGAAGATTTAGTTGAAGAACGTACCCATCAGTTAATTCAAACTAATGCTGAATTAGAAAATAAAATTGCCGAGGTTCAGCGATTGGCAGAAACCGATACGCTTACTGGCGTGGCTAATCGTTACCGGCTGGAGAAAACCCTGGAGCATGAAGTAGAGCGTGCTGAACGTTTTCATCAGCCCTTATCCGTGATTGCGCTGGATATTGATGATTTTAAGATCGTTAATGATGAGTTCGGTCATGCCAATGGTGACATGGTGCTGGTGCAAATGAGTCGACTGTTGAAAAAGAACATTCGCGAAATTGATTTACTGGCGCGTTGGGGCGGTGATGAGTTTATGATTCTGTTACCTAATACCGGGCTTGAAGCTGCTGCGCATACCGCTGAAAAATTACGTCAACTTATTGTTGATGCCAAACTGGATAAGCGCGCCACAATCACTACAAGTTTCGGTGTTGCTCAATTGCGTCAGGGCGAGTCAGCTATGCGTTTATCTATTCGTGCTGACAACGCCCTTTATCAATCAAAAGAGTCTGGAAAAAACCGTATCAGTTCCTAAACTAGTCTTGCCCAGAGGTCGTGTTCATCTGCTTCTTCGAATTCAACTTCGACGATATCGCCAACTTTTAAATGGGTTGCGTGATCGATAAATACCTGACCATCTATTTCTGGTGCATCGGCACGACTACGTCCTACCGCACCTTCTTCAACTACTTCATCAATAATGACAAAATCGCGTTTGCCCACTTTTTGTTGCAAACGCTGAGCACTGATTTCGGCTTGTTTAGCCATAAAACGGGCCAGACGTTGTTCTTTAACTTCTTCCGGTACTGGATCGGGCAGTTGGTTTGCCACTGCACCATCTACCGGTGAATATTTAAATGCACCCGCTTTATCCAATTGAGCTTGATCCAGAAAATCCAATAATTCTTCAAATTCAGCTTCGGTTTCACCAGGGAAGCCCACAATAAAGGTACTGCGTAAGGTGATTTCAGGACAAATCGCCCGCCATGCATGGATTCGTTCAAGATTGTTCTGTGAAGAAGCGGGACGTTTCATTAGTTTCAGAATACGTGGGCTGGCATGCTGAAATGGAATATCCAGATAAGGCAGAATCTTGCCTTCGGCCATCAACGGAATCACATCATCAACATGCGGGTACGGGTAAACATAATGCATCCGTACCCAAATGCCGAGTTCACCCAGTGCTTTGGCCATGGCAGTAAAGCGAGTGGCAATTTTTTCACCCTGCCATTCGTATTCGGCATATTTCAAATCCACACCGTAGGCACTGGTATCTTGAGATATCACGAGGATTTCTTTTACACCAGCATCGGCTAAACGTTTTGCTTCAGCGATGACCTGATTAACAGGACGGCTGACTAAGTCACCACGCATTGACGGAATAATGCAGAAGGTACAGCGATGATTACAGCCCTCGGAAATTTTCAGGTACGCATAATGGCGAGGAGTCAGTTTGATGCCTTCAGGTGGTACCAAACTGATAAACGGATCATGGGGTTGCGGTAAGTGTTTGTGCACAGCACCAACCACTTCTTCCAGCGCATGAGCACCGGTAATCTCCAGTACCTGCGGATGTCTTTCACGAATCGTATTATCACGGCTACCCAGACAACCGGTGACAATAACTTTGCCATTATGGGCGATGGCCTCACCGATACTCTCCAGCGATTCTTCAACAGCAGAATCAATAAACCCACAGGTATTAACCACAACAAGATCAGCATCATCGTAATTTGCTGAAATCTCATAACCTTCGGAACGTAGCTTGGTGATAATGCGTTCGCTGTCGACCAGCGCTTTGGGGCAACCGAGACTGACAAAACCGACCTGTGGAGCTTTCATAAGCATAACCTGTAACTGGGAGAGTGTAAAAGGCGGCTATTCTATCTTGTTTACTATACCGCTGGTAATCTTTCATAGCCGTCTCTATCGAAAAAGTGGATGAAAAACTGCTGCCATATTGATTACGATTTCAGTGACTTATAATCATTCAGATGTATGCGAGTAATTGTTTGTCTCGTTATATCCGAGCATAATTTACCGTGTCAGAACACCCGAGGTGATTATGATGATAAAAGCAATTTTATTTGATATCAGTGGTGTATTGCATGTTGATAAGCTACCAGTTGCTGGTGCTATTGAAGCCATTCAGCGGGCTCGAGACGAGCAAAAGATCGTCCGGTTTGTGACCAATACATCCCGCAGTACCAGCACGGACATGTTGCAATCTTTATTACAAATGGGTTTTGACCTAAGTGTAGACGAAGTATTTACTGCTCCGGTGGCGCTAAGACAAGTGCTGCAGCAACGCAAATTACGTCCGTATTGTCTGGTTCACAAAAATTTGCTGCCGGAATTTGCCCAACTGGATCAGAATTCTCCTAATGCTGTGGTAGTTGCGGATGCCGCTAATGGTTTTAATTATGAGAGCATGAATCGTGCATTTCAGTTGATTATGCAAGGGGCTCCCTTATTGGGTGTTGGTTTGAATCGTTATTTTCGACAAAACAATCAGTTATTGTTGGATGCGGGGCCTTTTATAGCTGCACTTGAATTTGCTTGTGATGTGGAAGCTGAGATTTTAGGGAAACCGGCGAAAGCATTTTTTCAAACGGCAGTGGAATCGACAGGTTTTAAAGCTGAAGAAGTACTCATGATTGGTGATGATGTGTTTGCCGACGTGGAAGGGGCATTGGCTGCAGGATTAAGAGCCTGTCTGGTGCAAACTGGGAAATATACACCAGGAGACGAAGAGAAGATTCGTCATCCCGGTGCATGGCTTTGTCCTAATGTGGTCGATGCGGTAAATCGGGTGATTAAACCGTCCTATGATTATTCGAACAGATAGGCGCCATACCCGACAACACTGTCTTTTTTGCCAACCACATCACCTGAATTACTTAAGGCCATGATTTGCCCTGACATATTTTCATTACGGGCAAACTCGAGAAAGCCACGAATGGCATCACAGCCGCAAGCATGAAATTTATCAATATCATGATTATCCATACTGATGATCGCTTGAGAAGTATATTGGTCAATTTTGCGAGCGGTTTCGTAATCCAGATAGTGGCTCAGATCAGAACTGATCACGATTAATGACTTAGCATCTTTGGTTGCAGTGCCCAATACATCGGCAATTAATGCAGAACTGGCTTTACCGGTCAACAACGGCACAATTTCAAATTGGTTAAGCGAATATTGTAAAAAAGGTAATTGGACTTCCAGGCAATGTTCGCTGTCGTGTGGGCTTTCGTAGGTTTCCACCCCTTTAATGCGGCTTAACTGTGGATAGATTTTTTTGTCTACAGCCACACTGCCCATCGGGGTGGCAAAATAATCTGCCTCACTCATCGCTACGCCTTTAAAGTCCGTTCGGTGAGAGGGGCCAATTAACACGACACGTTCAATATCATCAGCAATTTCCATTAAAGACTGATATGCCTTGGCAGCAACCTGGCCGGAATAGAAAAAACCACCATGCGGCACAATCAGTGCTTTCGCGCGATGATGTATATGATCAGAGGGGTTATCAAACTGTTTGGTGAGCAGGTCTTCCAGCTCGGTCGATCGGGCGGGATAATACAAACCTGCAACTGCGCTTGGGCGAATCGAAATCATGGTGTTTATCCTTAAGTCGAAGACTATGGATGATTGAGTATTCGCTTCGCAATATGGATTTTCAAGCAAGGATTTAGCCGTAAAAATGATCAACACCCGAACTCCTGATTTTTCGGGCGTTGATCACTTACATGAATTTTTCCCTAAATATCAATGTGGTAGCGATGAGACATAGTGGTGCGCAAACCACTGATATTTAATAAATTATGCTTCGCCTTTAAGCAGTAAGGCTTCATATTCTTCCATGGTAATAATGCCGCCTTCCAAAGCCACTTTGGCTTTTTCTTCATCCTCAATCACATCTTGCAATGCATCAAGTCGTTTCCACACGGGTAACGGTGTTTCACATTCAGTTTTAGGTACATAACGGGATTCGCTAATGCGTTTGTAACGATGAATATAACGCGGACAGTTTTGAAACATATCCTCAATGGTCACTTTTACCACCAGTTCGGCTTCATGGAATAAAGCGAGGTTTGCTGGATCACGGCTCAATTCGGCAGTGCCATGCACTCGTACCCGATGCGGGTTTTCAAAATCGATAAACAGCATGCCAATTTTTTTATTGGCATCAATATTACCCATCGACAGATACATGCCGTTGCCATCCAGGCTGGGGAAAGCAAGAGTCTTATCATCGAGGATTTTGACAAAGCCAACATCACCGCCTTTATACGAGCAGGTTGGAAAACCACGGTGATCGACTGACGACAGAAAAAAGAAATCGCGGCTGGCGATAAACTCACGGTGCTGATCAGTTATGTAATCGGTGATGATGGCTTCGCCAACCCGATCGGCGAGCTTTTCTTTATTGAATTCCTGTTGTAATTGCCGGTGCTGTAAACCATAGATTTCAGTCATATATTTCTCTCTGTAATGATAGTGAAGCTTATTGTTATGGCCGACAGTTGAGCATTGTCTCCAAGGACTGTCAAATAGCTCAGCAATCCAGCCAAGGTGCATTACGAGAGAAATAATTTTGCAAATAAGCAATCAAGATCTGGCTGCGTCTTGGTAAATAACGGGTTTGTGGGTACACCGCGTAAATCCCAAGCTCACTGTCGTGCATATAGTCACGCAATATGACCTGCAGTTGGCCCGACTGCACTGCCTGGTAACAAATGAAATCAGGTGAAGTGATAATGCCTTGTCCTGCTATGGCAGCATCACATAGGAAATTGCCATTATTGGCAGAAATTTTTCCTTGCAAATGCAGGCTTATCGGACTGCCATCCTGTTGAAACTGCCAACTTTCAGAAGTGTTTCGATAATGCAAAATGGCATGGCCATTGGTGAGATCGGTTGGGATGACGGGCGTGCCATGGTAGGCAAGATATTCAGGACTGGCGCAAACAACCAGTCGGGTGGACGATAGTTTTTTGGCAATTAATGTTGAGTCATCCAACCTGGAGATGCGTATCGCCAAATCAAAACCATCGGCAATCAAATCAACCAGCCGGTCATTAAAGTCAATCGACATTTCAATCAATGGATGTATCAGTTGAAACTCCTGCAGAGCAGGACCCAGATGCATTAAACCAAACGAGACGGGTGCAGAAATCCGCAGTTTGCCACTTAATTCGGCTTCAATATCCGATATCTGCGCTTCTGCTTCAGCAATATCATCTAGTAAACGCAAACAATGTTGATAATAACGGTGTCCGGCCTCGGTCAGCGTTTGGCGTCGGGTGGTGCGTTGCAGCAGAGTCACATTCAAACGCTTTTCCAACTCCTTTAACCGCTTACTGACCGCTGATTTCACGGTATCAAGCTGTTCGGCAGCAAGACTGATACTGCCGGCTTCGACAATACGTTTAAAAGTTTGCATATCTTCAATTTGATTCACCAACACATCCTCTTATTGTTCTTTATTTATCAACAATAATTTCTTTATAGCATTCTTTATCTAAATTTCAAGAACTATAAAATGGCACCGTACTTACCTAACAAGGAAATAAAAATGTTTAGCAATATTACCGACCTGACAGGACGAGTTTTACTTTCAGTACTGTTTCTCAGTGCAGGTTTAAGCAAGCTTGGTGCTGGCTATGAAGGAACCGCTCAATACATGGCTGCGATGGGGATTTCACCAGCTTTATTACCACTGGTCATTGCCACAGAAATCTTGGGTGCGATTGCGATTATTGTTGGTTTTCAAACTCGAATTACCGCTTTTTTGCTGGCGGGGTTTTCAATTTTATCGGCAGTTTTTTTCCACCTGGATTTTGCCGATCAAATGCAAAGTATTTTGTTTATGAAAAATATCGCAATTGCTGGTGGCTTTTTGGTGTTGTTCAGCCAGGGCGCAAAACGCTTTTCAATTGATGCAGCGCTGGCTGCGCGGACATAAGGAATTAAATGATGCAAAAATTAAACGTATTACATATTAATGCCAGTGGTCGTTATGACGGATCATTAACCCGCACTGTCTCGACCCAGCTGACCGAAATATTGGCTAATCAACATGATGTAACCGTGCAGCAACGCGATGTGGCTTCAGGTTTGCCATTTATCAACGAAGAATGGATTAATTCCAACTTTACCGATCCGGCAGATAGAAGTGAGACACAAAAAAATGTATTGGCCTTGTCTGATCAGCTGATTAATGAAGTTAAGGTGCCATTTGTGATGGTTCTGGCAGTACCGATTTATAACTTTGGTATACCGGCAGTACTCAAAGCCTGGATTGATCTGGTGGCGAGGGCGCGCGAAACCTTTCGCTATACCGAAAATGGTCCTGTCGGATTACTGGAAAACAAAAAAGTTTATCTGGTGATGGCATCAGGTGGCGTACCACTGGAAAGTGATGTGGATTTTGCCAGTCAGTATTTGAAATTTTTTATGCAGTTTATTGGCATTAGCGATGTCACATTGGTCAATGCCAACCACTATTTTGAACAGCCGGACAGCAGCGAGAAATTGGCTGCAGTGATTACGGCGTAAGGAGGCCATCATGGCACAACAACGTGAAGTGAAAAAATGGATTCGGGGTCAGATGACTTCGGATGGGGCGGGGGTATCGTTAAGACGGTTAATTGCCTCGCATGAGATTGATATGCTGGATCCGTTTTTACTGTTCGATGCGTTTGGCAGCGATAAACCTGAAGATTATATTGCTGGTTTTCCACCCCATCCGCATCGTGGTTTTGAAACGGTAACCTATATGCTGGCAGGTAAAATGCGTCATGAGGACAGTGCCGGTAATGCAGGCGTGATTGAAAGTGGCGGCGTGCAGTGGATGACAGCAGGCCGTGGCATTATCCACTCGGAAAAACCTGAGCAGGAAGCAGGTTTGTTAGCGGGTTTCCAGTTGTGGGTGAATCTGCCCGCTGAACAGAAAATGATGGCACCACGGTATCAGGAAAAATCTGCCAGCGAGATTGCAATAGAGACGCGCGAAGCAGGTTTAACGGTAAAAGTAGTTGCCGGTGAAACGGTCAACGGAACCAAAGGTGTTATTGATAACAGTTTTGTTGAACCGCTTTATTTTGTGATTGATGCGCCTGCTGGCAGTGTGTTTGAAGACAATATACCGGCTACCCATAATGCCTTTATTTACGTGGCAGCAGGGCGAGTCAGTATCGGCGATAAACCGACTTCTATCGGTGCATCCCAACTTGCGGTATTAAAAGAAGGTAATACGGTGAAAGTGTTGGCTGAACAGGACAGTACTTTTATAGTCGTAGCCGGGAAACCCATTAACGAACCGGTTGAACGGGCGGGACCATTTGTAATGAACACTCGTGCCGAGCTGGAACAGGCCTTTGCTGATTATCGCAGTGGTCAATTTGTTGCTTAACCCAAGCCTTCAAAGCTAAATGCTTTGGAGGCTATTTTATCTGGATAATTAAAATTCTGTTCATCAGATGTTAATGTTCAGAGCAGTTTGTGTTCATTTTCTCTCAAGTTTAGGTTCATGGAGCATCGCTATGATGGAACTTCCTAAACAGCAAACTGAGGAAAAAATGCTTAATAAAACAGCTATGTTTTTAATTGCTTCTGTAACAATGGGTATGGCGAGTGTGGCCCAGGCTGAGATCGATAAATCCTGTGTGTTACCAACTGAAGAGCAGGTGGCTGACTTGTTTGAACGCTGGAATACATCTTTGGCAACAGGAGAACCGGCACAAGTGGCAGCAAATTATCAGCATAACGCAGTGTTGCTGCCAACTGTCTCAAATGAAATGCGTACTGATACAGCCAGTATTGAAGCGTATTTCGTTGACTTTTTGGCAAAAAAACCGGTTGGCGAAATTAATAATCGAGTGATACGCACTAGTTGCAACCAAGCTTCGGATGTCGGGATTTATACCTTTAGTTTTGACGATGGACATCAGGTTCAGGCTCGTTATAGCTACATTTACGATTATGAAGATGGAAAATGGTTGATTCGTCACCATCATTCTTCAGCCATGCCTGAATAAGCTGAGCAAGATTGCCGGACAGATATCTTTCTGTCCGGCCTAATTCTGTGACAGACAGTAGCCCACACCACGCAGGGTTTTGATGTATTTGGTGTCAAACGGTTCATCAATTTTACGGCGCAAACGTCGAATATAAACATCCACCACATTGGTAAGCGGATCTTCATTAGCATCCCAGACATTGGTTAGGATCCGCTCCCGGCTGAACACCTTTTCCGGCGAGGCCATTAATAATTCCAGCAGACGAAATTCTTTTGCCGTCAGCTCTAAGCTCACACCTTTGCATTTTACCTGCATGGTATCCAAATCCATTTCAAGATCGGCATATTGCAATAGACGTGATTGCCGATCGCTATTGACACGATTTGCCAGGGCTTCAATGCGTGCCAGTAATTCCTCAAAGGCAAATGGCTTGGTAAGGTAATCATCCGCACCATTCCGTAAGCCTTCAATACGATGGTTCACTTCACCCATGGCCGATAGCATCAGAATTTTGACCGGTAATTTTTGTGCTCGAATTAACTGGCAAATTTCCAGCCCGGTTTTATTCGGCAGCATCCGATCTAAAATCATCACCCGTGGCTGGTATTCCATGACGGCATGTAAAACATGATCTCCATCGTGGACCATAGAAACAAAATAACCCTCGGCTTTAAGACCTCGATACAGAAAATCAGCGACTTTTCGGTCATCTTCTACAATTAGAATATTCATCAGGGATCAGCTTTCCATAAGCGGTAATTCGATGGTCGCCAAGGTGCCAGCATTTCGTTCGCTTGCCAAATGAATAGCGCCATGATGTGCTTCGACGATAAAGCGGCATAAACTCAAACCGATTCCTAAGCCATCAGGTCGCATTTGCCTTGCGTTTTCCGCACGGAAATAACGATCAAAAATAAACTCAAGGTCGTTCTCAGCGATGCCGATGCCTCTATCCTGAATATGGATGGTCAGCTGTTCATCTAGAATAAATTCCAACTTAATCGTTGAGCCTGCGGGGGAATATTTCATGGCGTTATCTAACAGAATCATCACCGCTTGCTGCATTTTATCGATATCGATATACAGTTTCGCATCAGCATTGAGATTTTCCGGGTTGAAATTTGTCAGCAGTTTTTTTGAATACCCCGAAAGCAATGGACCAGCTGAATTTTTTAGTTTTAACCAAAAGTCGTTAATGCTCACCGTTTTTAAGCGTAATTGTAATTGTTGTTCACCACGTACCAGCATCAACAAATCATCAATTCGATTGGATAAATCATTGGCAGTATCGACAATACGCAACAGACTTTCCTTGTATATCTGGGCTTCTTTGTCTTGCCCGCGCAGGCAGATCTCTGCTTCTCCCCGAATGGCAGTGGCGGGTGTCCTCAGTTCATGGCTGACATCGGCCAGAAAACGTTTTTGTTGCTGTTCTGCTTGCTGAAGTTGTTCGAGTGCATGTTGTAACTGTCTGGTACGTTCAGCGACTTCCTGTTCAACCAGTTTGGAGTGCTTTTCTTCCTTTTGGATGGCTTGTTCAAGCCCAGCCGCCATTTGATTAAAACTTCGCGATAACATGGTGAACTCAGAATGACCCTGTTCAGGAAGCCGATAGTGCAGATTTCCCTCAGCCAGTGCCGAGGTACCATTTAATAATTGCTGAATGGGTTGGTATAAAGATCGTGATAACACTAAAGCCAGGACGATGGCCGTGATACTGCCAAAAATCAACATGACTACTACTAGAAACTTGACATGTTTTAAGGCTTCAGCGGCCGCATATTCAGCGGTGGAGGAGCGTTCACGTTGCAAATTGATAGCATTGGCAATCACATGTTTCAGGTCCAGCCCTTCAAGGTTATCAAAGGTTTCAATCAACAACCGCCATAACTCGGCTTCGGCCAATGGTTGGGTTTCTTTCTCTTCCAGATTACGCTGCAATGCTTGCACATTGGTTTCGAGAATCGATAGTGTTTTCATCTGCTGACTAATCGCATCGAAATCATCAGCTGTTTGCGCGAGTTTCTGATCCTGCAATAACAAGGTATTGATGTTTGCTAGATGGTCATACATCTGCTGTAAATAATTATCCCGTTGATCAATTGGGGACTCTTTGGTTAGCAGCGCCTGCGCCAGCCAGACTTTCAATCGCTGTTTATCAGCACCCAATGCAATAAATTCATTGAGCATTTGATTGGCCACACGACCACGTTCAAGATGGTAACTCGCCACACCCGAAACCCACACAGCTAGACTGGCCTGTAACAGGGTAATAATCAGCAAAAGAAAAAAGGCCAGATAGAGTCGATTGCGAAACAAAAAGGTCACTCCTGATAAGGTGTATAACTGTTATCTGGCCCTAGTTTAACCCCTAGAGTCGTCAGCGACTCAATTTAAGGAGGGTAGATCATGAGTGGTCAATACCAGAAAGTGTCTAAATAACGACTCTCTGTGTTGTATAAAAATGTTGTATGTATCCTTCTACATCAAGGTCTGCTATGCAAATAAAACGCTTTGTCTTTTTTAGTCTAATTACGTTGATAGTGATGGCAGTGCTGGGGGAGCAATTAATGTATTCACGGGACTTTCAGTTGTTTGGAAAAATTGTCAGTCAGGTGAAAACAAATGACAAAGTGGTGGCATTAACTTTGGATGATGGTCCCTCAATCCAATATACCGATGCAGTTTTAAAAATCCTCAATGAGTACGATATTAAAGCGACATTTTTTGTTGTCGGTCAGGAAATGCATCGATTTAAAGATCAGGCTAAAAAAATCGTCCAGCAGGGTCATGAACTGGGTAACCATTCATACACACATCCACGAATGATTTTTAAAACACTGCCTACTATCCGTCAGGAAATTGAAAAAACCGATGAAGCCATTCGGGCTGCTGGGTATCAGGGGGATATTCATTTTCGGGCTCCTTACACACAAAAATTGCTGGTTTTACCCTGGTATCTTGCCAGAACCAATCGACTTAATATTTCCTGGAGTATTGGGCCGGATTCCCGGACTACCGCCAAACTTCCCAAAGATGCCAATACCATGACGCAATACGTTCTGGAGAATATTCAACCCGGATCGATCATCTTATTGCATGTAATGTATGAAAATGGCGATGCTTCGCGTAAGGCATTGCCGATGATTATTGAGGCAGTGCAAGCAGAGGGCTACCAGTTTGTTACTGTATCTGAACTGTTAGAACAAAATTGAAACTGACGATCCGTCGTCCTTGCTTCACTATTTATGAGACGATATAGACTTTTGTGTTTGCAGGTGAACGATGAACGTAAGTGTGCTTTTTGATTATTGGGTCATCACCATTGCGGCATTGTTTGTCATCGTCAATCCACTGACCACGGCATTTATGTTTGTGTCACTGCTGCCACGTACTACAGAAGCAACCCGTAAAGCTGTAGCAAAACGTTCCAGTCTGATTGCGACAGCGGTATTTTTTGTGTTTGCCTTACTAGGCGGTCTGATATTTAAAATCTTTGGCATTACCATTGAGGCATTTCGCATTGCTGGTGGGTTAATTTTATTTGGCATTGCAATGAGCATGATTCGCAAAGGGTTGGATGAAGGTGAAACCAGCAATGCCTCTGAACCCGGAAACGATGGCAAGATTGCCAGAGATATTTCGGTGATTCCGCTGGCAATTCCCTTTATGAGTGGTCCCGGCGCAATTGCCACTGTGATGATTTTGACCAGTGAGGCACCAACAACAGGACATTTGATTCTAGTCTTTCTAGCCATCATTCTAACGACTGGATCGTGTTATCTAGCGATGGTTTATTCACATTTTCTGGTGCGTTACCTTGGCGAAACCGGAAAAGAAATCGTTACCCGTATTTTTGGCATCATTCTGTCAGTAATAGCCGTGCAGTTTGTCATTAACGGTGTGTTGGATATTTACGCCACATTGTAATTAATACAATCTGAGTCCGACTTTGATGATCTTATCGCCATCAACTTCGTTCACTACCCAATGAATGCCATGCCAATCCACATCATCACCTACCACCGGGTGTCCACCAACTCGGCGTGAAATAAAATCACTTACAGTCATGCCAGATTGGGCAGAGCTGATAACCAGACCATAGGCTTTAGCGACATCCTCTAGTAATGCATCACCGCGAATGTTGAATGAGCCGAAAAAGGCCTCTTTTTGTTTAAGCTTGGAATGACCGCTAAAGATTTGATTTAAAGCATCCAAATCTTCATTTCTGCTAATCACACAAATAGTGTCGTTAAGTTTGAGTTCGGTACTGCCTTTGGGATGCAACATCACATGATTACGAAATAAAGCTGAAATCAACGTACCTGATGGAAAACGTATCAATCGAATCGGCTGACCATCTAATTGTTTGTTTTCAATACGATAAACAAATAACTCATAATCATTTTCCGGCAATATCCCTAATGCGCCGCGATGGTTTGGTGTAATGCCAACAGGAATTTCAACCCGCATCCAACGCGCCATCAATGACAGTGTGCTGCCCTGAATCAACAATGAAAGCAGTACCACTACAAAGGCGACATTGAAATACAACGATGCATTTTCAACGCCGCCAATCACCGGGAAAATGGCCAACACAATCGGGACGGCGCCACGCAGTCCAACCCAGGATATAAAACCGATTTCGCGCCAGCGGAAGCGAAAAAAGGGTTTCACCGAGAGAATTACCGCTATTGGTCTGGCAACAAAAATTAAGGCTAATGCAATAACCAAGGCGGGCAGGGCATATTCAATTAATTCACTGGGATTAACTAATAAACCCAATATCAGAAACAAGCCGATCTGACTCAGCCAGGCCAGACCATCATGTACCGGTAGAATAAAGTTCAAATGACGCCCCGGCCGATTGCCAATCATCAAACCACAAAGGTAGATAGCCAAAAAGCCACTGCCACCCACTGCGCCGGTCAGTCCAAATACACTGAAACCCAGCGCTAGGGCTAACATGGCATAGAGTCCGGGGGCTAAATCCAACCAACTGAGTAATCTGGCAATTAACCAGCCGCCGCCAATCCCGATAATCAGACCAAAGCCAAATTGCTGAACTAAAAATAAAACAGTATCCAATGTTCCGCCAATTTCACCAACCAGTACTTCAACCAACATAATGGTCAGGAAAATCGCCATCGGATCGTTGGTGCCAGATTCAATTTCCAGCGTAGCACCAACACGTTCATTGAGGTTAATACCGCGGCCGCTGAGCATAGAAAATACGGCTGCCGCATCGGTTGACCCGATAATGGCACCAATCAATAAGCCTTCAAATAAACTGAGATCAAATACCCACATAGCGAGCAAACCTACACTGCCACTGGTGAGCAGAACCCCTAAAGTCGCTAGAGAGAGGGCGGGTTTGAAGCCGGCCCTGAAGGTTTTTAGCCTGGTTCGCAGTCCACCATCCAGCAGAATCATGGCAAGGGCGAGATGGCCAATCAGAAATGCCATTGAGTAATCATCAAACTCGATCCCCAAAATACCTTCTTCACCAGCAAGCATGCCCAGCACCAAGAAGATGATCAGTAATGGAAGGCCAAATTTTGATGAGAGTCGGCTACCAAGAATGCTTAGCGTGATAAGCAGGCCGCCGAGTAGAAAAAGTGTATTGATAAAATCCATATTAAACCTTGAACAAAAGCAATTATGATTATTACATACCCGCTAAGCCCATTGTCTGCTGATTGGCGTTTAATCTTTCGTGTAACAAAATCTTCAGATATAAAAAAAACCGGCTCAGCCGGTTTTTTTTATCGAATGAATTTTAAATTTATGCAGGTTTGAGAAATGGATAATCAATATAGCCTTTTTCATCACCACCATAAAAACTATTGGAATCTGCTTCGTTGAGCATGGCATTAGTGGCAAATCGTTCAGGTAGATCCGGATTGGCAATAAATAATTTTCCAAACGAAATCAGGTCGGCTTTACCGTCTTTTAGGACTTTATTTCCAGATGCCTGGTCATAATTGCTGTTGGTCATATAGATACCATCCCATAATTCACGTAATGCGCTGATATCAAATGCCGGGCCAGCTATTCCAGGAGTCTCTGCGCCCATCTCGGTGATATGCAAATAGCCCAGACCGAATTTATTAAGTGCCTTGACGATATAGCTAAAAGTGGCCTCGGGATTGGAATCATGCAAGTCATTGAAAGGCTGTAAAGGTGACAATCGAATACCGACTTTTTTGGGATCCCAAATTTCGCATACTGCAGCAGTCACTTCCATAATCAAACGGGCTCGGTTTTCAACACTGCCGCCATATTGGTCTCCACGTTTATTGGTACCATCGCGTAAAAACTGATCCAGTAAATAGCCATTGGCCGCATGAATTTCAACTCCGTCAAAACCTGCTTCAACTGCACAACAGGCTGCGTGACGGTATTGTTCAATTATTCGTGGAATATCTGCGGTTTCTATGGCTTGGGGTGTTTCATAGGGCTGCATACCTTGGTAGGTATAAACTTCTCCTGCAGGTTTAATTGCCGAGGGAGCCAGCGGTTGCATGCCATTTGGTAGCATAGAGCTATGTGAAAC
>JAMDEF010000078.1 GCA_023488305.1 Gammaproteobacteria bacterium
ATTTACCTCTCCCTGGCTTGGTTTCTAATTCCAATCTTTTTAAATTCATATAACCGTCCAAAGCGTTTTCATCGTCATTATTTTCGCTGTACCAGTAATAGTAATTAATATTTTCATACTGTTTTGCTACCGATTTCAGCCGTTCATCATAAGAATGAAGTTTTTTGTTCCTACTAGCATGTAAAAAAAGAATTGGTTGTTTTGACTGATTAGCAATTAGAGTTTCCAGCATCGCCATCATTGGAGTGATCCCTACACCTGCAGAGATAAGTATTGTAGGCTTATCAAAATGATCTAAGAAAAAATTACCTGCAGGAGGCATTAATTCTATCTGATCGCCTACTTGAACATTCTCGTGCAAATAATTAGAAACCAAGCCAGGGAGAGGTAAATATTCTTTCTTCACGCTTATACGATATGTTTCTCCATTGTATTTATCTGACAATGAATATTGTCTAATCTCAACGTTAGCTGAATTTTCAGGTTTAACTCTTACCGCAATATATTGACCAGGCTTATAACTAGCAATATTACCACCATCAGCAGGGCCAAAAATGAAGCTAGTAATAAGTTCCGATTCTTTTGTTTTGTTAACAACGTTAAATAATCTGGGTCCAGTCCAACCACCTATTTTATTTTCATCCTCGGTGTAAATTTCTTTTTCTCTTCCAATTAGTACACTCGCAAGCAAGCCATAGGCTTTAATCCAAGCCTCTGCTATTTCATCAGTAAACTCTTTTGGTGCCATCTCTCTTAATGTTTCTATTAAATGATGCCCCACAATTTGGTATTGATCTGGTTGTATGTCAAAACTCGTATGTTTCTGAGCTACTCTCTCGACTAATTCGCCTAATGCGCCCAGATCATACCAATTCTTTGCATACATCGCCACCGCACTGAAGAGAGCAAACTGCTGTCTACCGGTGGCCTGATTGGCAAGGTTAAAAATATCTTTCAACTCAGGGTTATCCCTAAACATACGCTTGTAAAAATGGTCGGTGATCTCAACTCCCGCGTTTTCAAGTAAAGGGATAGTACTTTTCACGATTTCTATGGTTCTAGTATTTAACATAAATAACCTCATTGCGATTATGAATAACACATCACAAATACAATTGCAGAGGTTGTGCCAGTTATTTTATATAAATAAATCAATTGCATAGAAAGTTATTTAAAATAAATACGTCATAATGACACATTAAAAATATGTCTAAATGACCTTATCGTGATAAATTGACATTATTTGGTTCGTCGAGATGGATATGCAAGATTTTGATTCAACCTTATTACTTGAAGTGGCCTTGGATCTGGCTAACAGCATTAACAATGATGATCGTTTTGATAGGTTGCTGGCTTCGATTCGCAAAGCGATTAAATGCGATGCTGTTGCCTTACTTGGACTACATGAAAATCTGCTGACCCCTTTGGCTATCCAGGGTTTGTCCTCCGAAGTGTTAGGACGGCGCTTTTTACTCAGTGAACATCCTCGACTTCAGCAACTTTGTCATATCAACAAACCACTTATCTTCCCGGATAATTGCGATCTACCCGATCCTTATGATGGTTTGTTATTGGCCAGATCAGGGGATCTGCCGGTACATTCCTGTATGGGATTACCCTTGTATTCCGATCAGAAAGTCATTGGGCTAGTGACAATTGATAGCTTGCAAGCCGGGAGTTTTAACAATATCAGCCCCAAAACTCTGGAACTGATAGCAGCATTATCAGCAGCCACCTTAAAAACCGCACTTGAATTTAAAAAACTTGAAATCAGTGCCCAACATGCCAATCAGCTAGTGCAGGAATTGACACAGGAAGCCTTATTAAAAGATGGAGGAGAACTGATAGGGCAGAGTACTGTGATGCAGACTTTAAAAAACGAGATTCAATTAGTCGCTAGCTCGGACTACACTGTGATGATCACCGGTGAAACAGGTGTAGGAAAAGAATTAGTAGCACGAACAGTGCATCAATTATCGTTACGAAAAGAAAAACCGTTGGTACATATCAACTGTGCGTCATTACCGGAATCTTTGGCCGAAGCCGAGTTATTTGGTCATACCAAAGGCGCTTTCACCGGGGCAGATCGTGAAAGGGCGGGTAAATTTCAATTAGCTCATGGTGGAAGTCTGTTTCTTGATGAAGTCGGAGAATTGCCTTTAGCCGTACAAAGCAAGTTGTTACGGGTATTGCAAAGCGGTGAAATACAACCGGTCGGTAAAGACAATGTTGAACAAGTGAATGTCAGAGTCATTGCGGCCACCAATAGAAACCTTGAGGAAGAGGTTCGCGAGGGACGTTTCAGAGCTGATCTGTATCATCGTTTATCGGTTTATCCGATTACGGTTCCGCCCTTAAAAGACAGAGAACAGGATGTTTTATTACTGGCAGGTTACTTTTTGGAAAAAACCAGTCGCAAATTAGGCATCAGGCAATTACGTCTGTCTCAGGAGGCTGAGCTGGCGTTACAGGAATATCACTGGCCAGGCAACGTTCGTGAGTTGGAGCATGTGATCAGCCGCGCATCTTTAAAAGCCAAAGCTAAGCCTACTGCCACCGGCATCATTTCATTGAATCGAGAGTTTTTGGAATTACCTGTAAA
>JAMDEF010000160.1 GCA_023488305.1 Gammaproteobacteria bacterium
TCACCGCAATACCAAAACTTCGGGAACTCAATGGGATCGCCTGTATTGAGCTGGAAGAGTCGGGTATTGCCAAAAAGCAGATCATTAGCTCCCGAAGTTTTGGTATTGCGGTGACTGATATTCATAGTCTCACCGAAGCTGTCAGTTTTTATATTAGCCGGGCAGCAGTCAAGCTGCGTCAACAGCAATCGATGGCAGGCATGGTGCATGTCTATATCCAAACCAGCCGGTATCGCAGCGGGAAAAATTTTTACAGTAACGGCTATACAGTGCCCTTGCCCAATGCATCTGATGACACACGAGTGCTGGCAAAAAAAGCACTGATTGCGTTGCAACAAATATATCGTCCCGGATTTTACTATGCCAAAGCTGGCGTTATGCTCACCGCGATTCAACCCAAAAGTGACTATCAACCGGACATGTTTGCCCCGAAAGG
Organism: Gammaproteobacteria bacterium; assembly: GCA_023488305.1. GTDB lineage: Bacteria > Pseudomonadota > Gammaproteobacteria > Nitrosococcales > Methylophagaceae > Methylophaga. Next base: position 437 of record JAMDEF010000160.1, read on the forward strand.
GGAGAGTGTGAAGTCCGATCAATTAATGTCTGTGATAGATGTGATTAATAATAGCATGGGCAGAGAGACGTTAAGACTGGCCAATCAAGGTTTCAAACGTCCGTGGGCAATGAAACAGGAACATAAAAGCCCGAGTTATACGACCAAGTGGGAGGATGTGTTAACTGTCAGCTAAGTAAAAGATTTTTAAAAACTTTTTATTGGCAACCTAAAAAACTAAACACATACAACTAACCAAAGCGAGTATGCTGATTGTTATCGCGCCAGATATGTTTTGGCCGAACTCAGAGATAACTATTATGAACATTATTCGTCAAACATCACTTATCGTCCTTTTAGCAACAACCTTAATGGTGACAGCCGGTTGCAGCAATATGTCTAGCCGCGATAAAAGCACAGCAGCAGGCGCAGGTATCGGTGCCGTAGGTGGTGCCATCTTAACCGGTGGCAGTGCAGTCGGTACTGTTGGTGGCGCTGCAGTAGGCGGCGTGATTGGTAATCAGGTCGGTAAAGATTAATTACCAGAAAGTAACAAAGCAAACAGCAAAAGCCCCGTCAGAGATGACGGGGCTTTTTTGTTTTAGACCGTGTGAAATACAGCGGATAAAACAGTTTTCTCTTAAAATTGTCTGCGCAGACGGACTCACCGATAAATTGTGTTCACCCGTTTAAATAATTACGAATGTCGGCCAGAAGGAAAAAAGAATGCCATTGCCAGATATATTGGTGTTAAGCGTTTTTTTAATAGTTTATTACGTGATGGCCATCGGTAAATTGCCTGGGCTGAGTGCCGATCGTACGGGCATTGCCATGGCTGGTGCATTTATGTTGATTGCCCTCGGTGCGGTGGGAGTCAATGAGCTACCGGAAATTATCGAATTCCCAACCTTATTGATGCTGTTTGTTTTAATGCTCTTGGCGGCCCATTTCGCGGCAGCGAATAGCTTTAATGTCTTAAGCCAATGGTTAAGTTATCGGGCTGATAGACCAAAGCTATTGTTAGCTGGTGTGGTGATAAGCGGTGGGGTTTTATCGATGGTATTGGTCAACGATATCGTGGTATTCGCCTTTACACCGGTATTGTGCATGGCATTAATGCGTCAGGGCCTGGATCCACGTCCTTATTTGTTGGCGCTGGCCGGGGCTGCAAATGCAGGTTCGGCGGTCAGTTTGATTGGCAACCCACAAAATATTCTCATTGGAAGTGTGGGTGATTTGTCTATTCAGGACTATTTTCTATTAACCATCGTGCCTGTGTTGCTTGCGCTGGGAGTCGTGTATGCAGTGGTGAATCGAGTGTGGCGTAATCAGTTACAGCAAGCCACAACTATTCGCTACTGGGAAGATGATCACACTGCTGATCGCTGGCTGTTTATCAAAAGCCTGTTAGCCACAATGATATTAATTGTGCTATTGATTTTGTTTTCTGAGTTTCGTTATCAAATTGCCCTTGGCGTAGTGCTATTTCTATTATTGGGTCGAGTTATTAAAACCGCTAGATTGCTTAGAGAAGTAGATCTGCCATTGTTGGTATTAATCGCATCATTATTTGTGGTGACGGCGGCGTTCAGTGCGCTGCCAATGACAGGATCTGCAGTGAATTATCTGGAAACACAGGGTTGGCTACCGGATAGACTGGCCGTGTTAATTCCATTTTCATTAATTGCCAGCAACACAATTGGCAATGTGCCTGCTGTCATGTTGCTATTGGGGGTAACAGAAAACCTTTCGGTTATTACCTTACAAGGGCTGGCGTTGTTTTCAACCCTAGCCGGTAACCTTTTATTGACCGGTAGTTTGGCCAATATCATTGTCGCCGAACGTGCCAGCAGCCAAGGAATAAAGCTTGGATTTATGGACTTTATGCGGGTAGGTATTCCCATCACTGTTCTCAGCATGGTTCCAGCCGCCCTTTGGTTTAGCTGGGCGACCGGCATGCCTTGGTGAGTTTTATTTAACTCGCATATCGTTTTTCACCGATTTCACACCGGCAACGCCGCGAGTCACAACAACAGCCCGATCAATATCCGCCTGTGAACTGACAAAGCCACTTAGTTGTACAACACCTTTAAAGGTTTCAACGTTGATTTCGGCGACTTTCAGAGTTTCTTCATTGAGAATAGCCGCTTTAACTTTGGTGGTAATCACACTGTCATCAATGTATTCGCCAGTGCCGGATTGGGTGGATGTAGAAGCACAACCACTGATTGACAGTACCCCCACAAGGGGAAGCGCTAACAGGGTGATGAACAATAATCGTTTAGTAATGAATTTCATAATATCCGTCCAGAAAAGTCGTTTAAAACTGGCTTGATCATTAAAGTAGTTGCCTAACGACATTAAGGCTCAACTTTTCCAGTGTGGGGTGAGCCGGAATAATAAAATTGATTCGGCCCATTTTCTTTAGCGAGGTACATAAATCTATCAGCGCAGGTCATTAAAGTAGTGACATCCAAACCATCATCCGGATAAACACTGATACCGATACTTGCGGCTAAGGTAATGTCGTTGTCATTGACTCGCTGTGGCATGGCAATAGCCGAAAGTATTTGCCTGGCGACCAGAACGGCATCTTCAGGAAGTTCTATTTCGCCGAGCAATATCAAAAACTCATCACCACTGCGTCGACATACCGTGTCGGTAGTACGTATACATTGGGTGACACGTTCAGCAACTGATTTCAGTAACACATCGCCCGTCAAATGCCCGTAGGTATCATTTGATTTTTTGAAATCATCCATATCCAAAAACAGTAATGCGACGCGTTTATTGTGTCGATAGGCCATACCAATCGATTGCGATAAACGTTCGTTAAACAAGGCCAGATTGGGCAAACCAGTCAGGTAGTCATACCATGCCAGACGGTTGGTTTTTTCCATCACTACATTTGATTTGGCAACATTGTGAAACACTATCACCGCACCGGATACTTGCTGATCGCGGTTATGAATTGGGGCTGCTGAGTCTTCAATTTCAACTTCAGAACCATCTTTAGAAATTAAAATACAGCCTATTGCCAGCTCTACGGTGCGGTTTTCCAGAATGGCCTTGTTTGCCGGGTTGGGCGCTGTTTCACGGGACTCACCATCAATGATATTAAATACCGTCAAAAGGGGGTTACCAATAGCCTGCAGACGATTCCAACCGGTGAGTCGTTCAGCCTCAAGATTGAGATAAGTAATATTGCCCGCTAGATCGGTTGCCAGCACCGCATCACCAATCGAATCTAGGGTGACTTGAGCACGTTCCTTTTCTTCGAATAAGGCATTTTCCATCTGCTGCAAAATGTCTTCCGTGGTTTTACGTTCAGAGATATCTTCAACCATTAACAAGCTGGCAAAGGGATAATCTGCGGTATTCATCATTGTGGCATGCAGGCGGGTCCAAATCAACGTGCCATTAGAGCGTATTAGACGTACGTCATTCTGCAGGGAGGTGTGTGTTAAAACAGCTTGTTGCCACTTTTCATCCAGTTGAGCAACATCCTCTATATAGAGGCTGGTGTGCCAGTCCATATCAAGAATGTCATCAGGTGTATAACCCAGAATTTGGGCATAAGCGTGATTTGAATATAAACAACGGCCTGATTCATCACACAGAATAATGCCCAGTGGGAATTCGTCACACAGTTGTTTTAGATTTTCGTAATCAAGTTTGTCACCTTGGTTCTTAGGCAGCAATTGCCATATTGAACCGCGATCTGTTATGCGGGTACGTTGTGTTCGCATCAGGTATATCAACCATTTCGCGATGTGTCATTAAACAGCTCCGCTGAATCACAAGTGACAAATACGTTTAGCAACAAGCCTGGATCGTCAAGGGTAAATTTGGTGCTCATGATCGTTGATTCCCCTTATTAATTCTTTTCAGCATAGAGGATGCAGCGTCATCCGTATGTACGTTTTCGTACAAACGAAGCAAAATTAGGAGGGTGTTTTTTTGGAGTTATGTGCGGTACCGTACAAACAGTTTGGCGGAATTTATGCGTTAATAAATGTTGGATCAAGTTTGTAGAAGCTGAACGACTGACGCTCATTGTGTGAGGAAGAAACGCTAAATAAACAGATATTTATTGAATATAAGTTGTGAGCTTATGAGTCTAGAGCATAATCCCTGTCAAAATAATCTACTGGCAGCGTTGCCAGAAGAAGAGCGTGCGCGAGTCTTTCCTGATTTAGAGTTAGTGCAGATGCCATTAGGAGATGCGCTTTATTCCCCGGATAAACAGATTAAGCATGTGTATTTTCCGACCACAGCAATCGTATCGCTATTACATGTGATGGAAAGCGGCGCTTCGGCCGAAATCGCCGTGGTAGGTAAAGAAGGTATTGTCGGCGTATCGTTGTTCATGGGAGGAGAAACGACTCCAAGTTGGGCAGTGGTGCAAAGTGCTGGTTATGCCTATAGGTTGACGGGACAGCGATTGAAAGCAGAGTTTTTTCGCGCCAAAACGCTACAGCGTTTATTGCTGCGTTACACTCAGGCGCTAATGACGCAGATGGCACAAACAGCAGTCTGTAATCGTCACCATACCGTCGATCAGCAATTATGCCGGTGGTTATTATTGAGTTTGGATCGTTTGCCATCCAATGAACTGACCATGACCCAGGAGCTTATTGCCAATATGCTGGGCGTGCGCCGTGAAGGCGTGACCGAGGCAGCGGGACATTTACAGCGAGATGGTTTGATTCGATATGTTCGGGGCAAAATCACGGTTCTGGATCGTAATGGTTTGGAAAACCGCGTCTGCGAATGCTATCGGGTGGTTAAAAAAGAAACCGATAGATTAATGGGTGAAGAGGCAATTAACATTATCTAGGGCTTGTTGCTCTTTCATCTCCAGCACTGCTGGCGGCTATTTTTGTGTCCGACAAGGCGGAAAGCACGCAGTGTAGCTTTTCTACATAAGTGATTGACAAATGAGTCTGGAACTCATTTGAACAGCTTAGCTGGCCGCGTAGCGGTGAAATACAGGGATGTATTTCATACAGCCAAAATAGTCCCAACCCTTCGGGTTGTGACTGAAAAAGCGCTACTCTGCGTTGCTCGTCACTTATTTAGAATAACTACAAAAACGTCAGGAACGTTTTTGAGCGTAAGCCCCAAAGGGGTGAGATACATGGATGTATCTCACAAAAGGCGCTCCTCGTGCCTTGATTGACGCTTTTTCAGCTCACAACAGAGGCGGATATGAAAGAGCAACAAGCCCTAGTGTGGGCTGGCAGACAGACACAACCAATCATCAAGACGAAGCTTCTCGAATAAGCGTAGAGTACAGCTCCGTAATGACACAAAGCTTTCAGTGTTGTTATAACAGCAATAACTGGAGTATCCACATTGCTAAGTCTTGATAGCCAATCAATCAACCACCTGATTACTGATTTACCTGCACTTGAAAGAAAACGGCTGATGGCCGAATGTGAGCTTGTAGAGTTGGTGTTTAATGAAACCCTGACTGAACCAGGCGAGCCTCTTGAATACGCATGGTTTCCCAATCATAGTTTTATCTCATTAACCGTACCGGTCGATGCAAGTTCAAACCTGGAAGTAGGACTGGTCGGCAATGAAGGCATGTTGGGTAATACCCTGGTGTTGGGTGTTACTACTGCGCCTTTGCATGCATTAGTACAGGGGGCAGGGCAGGCCTTACGTATTTCCGTGGCTGATTTGCAGCAGCAGATTAAACATAGCCCAGTGCTGGAAGCGATGTTAAAAAAATATCTTTATGTCAGTGTGGTGCAGCTATCCCAGACTGCCGCCTGCACCCGATTTCATTTAGTCGAAGCACGTCTGGCACGCTGGCTGTTGATGACGCGTGACCGAGCTGAATCCAATGAGTTTCGAATTACTCAGGCATTTCTGGCATATATGCTTGGTGTGCGTCGTGTGGTATTACCCGGGCGGCCACAGCGCTGCACAAAAAGCAGTTGATTAATTACCACCGGGGCAATATGACCATTCTGGATGCAAAGGGATTGGAGGCATCTGCCTGCAGTTGTTATCAGATTGATAAACAAACCTATAAACGGATCATGCAGTAAGCGGCTTAAAAGTTATTAACTGATGATTGGTACGCCAACGCACAGACGCTATTAGCTTTTGTTTATATGGTGATCTTTTAAATGAGAGGGAATGATCATGACTACAAGTACTATCTTATTAATTATTCTGGTTTTGTTATTGATCGGCGCAATTCCTTCATGGCCGCATAGCCGAAACTGGGGCTATGGCCCGACCGGTTTAATCGGTGTATTGGTGATTGTTTTGCTGATTTTATTACTGACTGGCCGAATTTAATTAGGCAGGTGCAGGCCCACTTTTGAAGTGGGCCTGATTATTTTTAATCTGCAACGTTGACCTTTACACCTTCAGCCAATCTGGCGTTCGGATTAAGAATCACCCGATCTTCGGTGATAAGTCCCGACAAAATCTCCACTTCACTATTATCCAGCCGACCTACACGAACGGTTTTGACTTCAACCTGATTATCCGCGTTGACCAGCATCACAGATGGTTTACCTTGAATGGTTTTCAGCGCATTGACCGGAATGCGAACTGCATCAGCTCTTTCCTGAACCTGTATTGCCAGTTCACCACTCAAACCAGCCGGCAGATTCAGCTCGGCATTTTCCAGTAGATATTCCACTCGCATGGTGCCAGTTTCGCGATTTACTTCACGCGAAACACGTGAAATAGGCACATCAATTTGCTGATTGCCCAAATCCGGCAAGGTCAGTTGTGCAGCTTGTTGCTGGTCAATAATAAATAACTGGGTTTGCGGAATATCTACAATCACGCGTAACTGGTCAGTGCGACTGATGCGAAATAAAGGCATCGCATCATTACGGGTAATTCGATTACCACGCTCGGCTAATCTTCGAGTGATAATGCCATCAAATGGTGCAACGATTTCGGTGTAAGCAAATTCGTTTTCCAACTGCTCAAGACGTGCCTGATAAGTGGCTAATGTCGCTTTGGCAACGGCCAATTCAGCTTCACGTTCATCGACTTCGGTCGCATTGACGGCACCCGAATCCCGCAGATTGGTATAACGCTTGGCCACTTTTTCGGTCAGATCCAACATGGCTTTCTGCCGATTGATTTCGGCTTTGGCTTGCAGAATTTCCTGTTCCAACTCAGGAGAAGACAATTTGGCTAACAAGTCGCCTTGCTTAACTTCATCACCAATATCCACGTGGCGGCTTTCAACATAACCATCTGCCCGGGCAAAAATATCGGATTGTTCAATGGCTTCCACGCGGGAGTTAAATACTAATGGTTGATAGCTGGATATTGATTGTGGTTGTGCTACACGCACGGAGAGAATCTCCGGGGCAGTGGCGGGTTGTTCAATATTCGCTTCAGTTTCGGGCTGAACATAAAACCACAAAGGCACAGCGATGACGGCGGCAACTAAGATTGTCTTTGTTAATGTTGGCATCGTGAGATCCTCAAATTGTCGGCAGCTTGATAGGCTGAGGACGTTTAATAAATTGCATGATCATGCTGAAAGTCCATGGCACTAAAAATAGTGAGGCAAAGGTACCCAGCATCAAACCACCGATAACGGTGCGGGCCAATGGTGCGTTTTGTTCACCACCTTCACCCAGTGCCAGAGCCATCGGCAACAAACCGATAATCATGGTAAGTGCCGTCATTAATACCGGTCTTAAACGTGTAGAAGCGGCCTCACGGGCGGCTTCAAACGCTGATTTACCAGCGACCCATTGGTCGCGGGCAAATGTGGTGACCAATACACTATTGGCGGTTGATACGCCTATGACCATAATAAAGCCCATTAATGCCGGGACACTGATGGTTGTTCCAGTAAGCATTAAGCCGATAATTGCCCCGGAAATGGCAATCGGCGCGCCGGATAACGCGACCAAAGGCATGATCCACGATGCAAAGTTAAACAGCATGATGATGTAGATAAAAAACACCGCCAGTAAAAAGCCGAATAGCAAATCACGGTATGCTTCATCCATCGCGGCGGCTTGTCCCATGATTTCAATATCATTGCCTGGCACGATGTCTTGTTTCAGTTCATTCACAATCTGTTGGGTGGCTTTGTAAACCGAACCTAAGTCAGTGTTTTCGGTGTTAATTAATACATTGACTGTAGGCCGCAGCATGGTACGACCGATACTGCCAGCCACATTACGTGGCGTGATACTGGCAATACTGGCAAGTGGTACGGTGATATCCGGATCACTGGTTTGCACCTGCAGATTCATCAAATCATCAGTGGTGCGTAATTTATGCAGTGGGGTGCGGGTTTGCACTTCATATGAAAATCCAAACACCGGATCGGACCAGAAACTTGGGGCGACAGTACCAGCTGACCCCAATGCGCCTAATAAGCTATTTATTGCACCCTGTGTAGTTACGCCGAGTTCAGCTGCTCGTTTACGATCCAGATTCACGTAATATTCCGGCAAAGCAAACACCTGCTGAAAGCCGATATCCACCGCACCTTCAACATCCTGCATTTTTTCTATCAACGTTTCTGCCTTGGCAATGCTGGCGGGCAAATTACGGCCGGTAAATCGCACATCCAACGCAGTTGGCGTGCTGCCAGACAATGTTTGGTTAGTGGTATCGGCAGCTTGAGAGAATAAGGTGACTTCCGGGAATTTTTCTTTAAGCATTTGCCGGATAGCAGATTCGTATTGGCTACTCGGCTGATGACCTTTGGCTAATTGGATTTGCAGCTCACCGTCGTAGCTGCCAATGGTGAAACTATCGATCCAGGCACGGTTAATTGAATCCGGCATACCGATGTTTTCAAACATAAAATCCAATTCGTTTTCAGGAATAATTTGGCGTATTTCCTGTTGGATCTGGGCAAATTTTTCAGCTGTCTGTTCGATACGCGAACCGGTATCTACCCGCAGATAAAAGCGCATTAATCCAGCATCAGTTTTCGGGAAAAAATCTCGGCCGATATCCTGCAAGGCAAAACCGGCGGCGGTAACAATCACAATGCCAATCAACGGGGCGATCAAAATATGCTTTTGCAGTCTGCCAATGGTGTTTTGCAAATGTTGCTGGCCATTGTGCAGACGATGTTCCAAAGCCAGATGTAAATGCACTAAAGGATTTTTGGATTGTTTGGTCAGTACTTTTTCATTGGCCAGTAATAATCTTGCCAAGGCCGGCACAACCGTTCTTGATAACAAATAGGAAGCAGCCAAACAGGCAATAACCACAATCGCCATCGGCTGAAAGATATAACCTGCCACACCGGTTAATAAAAATATCGGCGAAAACACGATACAAGTTGACAATGTTGATACTAATTCCGGAAAGGCTACTTCACTGGCGCTGGTGAGCACGGCGCGACTCGGTTCCATTCCGTCAGCCAGGTGACGTTTGATATTTTCAATTTCCACCAATGCGTTATCGACCAATATGCCGATGGCTAATGCCAGGCCGCCAAGGCTCATTAGATTTAGCGTATTGCCGGTTAGATTTAATATAAATATCGCAGTTAACAATGATAGAGGAATTGAGGTCAAGACAATCAGCGTGGCGCGTGAAGAACCCAGAAATAATAAAACCATCAGGGCAACCAATGAGCCGACAATAAGGATTTCCATTTCGATATGATGCAACGCCGTGCTGACAAACACCGACTGATCAAAAATAGGTGAAATGGTAATGCCTTCCGGTGCAGCTGCTTGTATCGATGGCAAACGTTCCATCAGTTCATCGATAATGCCAACAGTGGATGCGCCACCAAGCTTAATCAGCGAAACCATAACGGCATTTTGTCCGTTAACACGAGCGATATTGGTTTGTAATGCCGTGCCATCCCTGACATTAGCCACGTCACGCAGTAATATCAGCTCACCATTTCGAGCCCGGATGGGTAAATCTTCAAAATCGGCCACTGCTTGTGGGCTGGCATTGACGGTGATTTGTAACTCATTTTGCGCCTCCCGAATACTTCCTGAAGGGAGGGTCAGGTTCTGTTCATTTATTGCCCGTGTTACATCATTGGCAGTCAATCCCTGAGCAAATAAGGCTTCCGGATCCAAATCCACCATGATCTGCCGGGTGGCACCACCATAAGGCAGTGTCATCCGGATACCATTGATTGATTGCACCATGCCGCGTAACTGTAACCGGGCAAAATCCGCCAGTTGACCATCGGTCAACGTGTCAGAGGACATAACCAGCTGAATAATCGGCGTACTGGATTGATTGTATTCGGCCACCAGTGGTGGTGAAGTGCCTTCCGGCATTCGCCTGCGAATAGTCTGGGAAACCCCGGTGACCTGCGCCATCGCATTAGCAATGTCGACTTCGGGATGAAAATCGATATGAATAACCGATGTGCCATTTAAAGTTTGTGAACGGATTTCCTTAAGGTTATCAACGTTATTCATAATCGCCACTTCACTGAAGGTGGTGATTTTAGAAGCCATTTCATTGGTGTTAAGGCCGTTATAGGTCCACACCACTTTTATCGAGGGTATATTGACGCTGGGTAATACATCGACAGGCAATTTAAGATAACTGATAAATCCTGCAGCAAAAATCAGCAGGCTTAAAGCGGCCACAGAATAAGGTCGGGTTAGGGCATATCGCACCAGCCACATAGATAGCTTCTCTTGTTATTAATCTGGAATTACTGATTGCAGCGACGTTACCCAATCAGCATTTGCTGCTTAGAATGCAGTGACTAAATTAAGACAATGTTAACGTTGTCTTAATTCAATTGAATGAAAATAATGTTTTTATCGTGGATACAAACCGATGTATGTACTGATTGTAGAAGATGATGCATTGATGGGGGAAGGCATACAGACCGGCCTTAATGCATTGGGTATCCAGGCGGAATGGGTAATGAATGCCGGTGGTGCCGAAACCGCTATGTCTACCGCCAGTTTTGATGCGGTTATCCTGGATTTAGGCTTACCCGATGAAGATGGTATGCAGTTACTCAATCGCTGGCGGGAACGTGGTGATAATGTTCCGGTACTTATTTTGACAGCACGGGATGCAGTTCCTGATAGAGTCAGTGGATTGCAGGCCGGTGCTGATGACTATATGAGTAAGCCATTTGATTTGACTGAACTTGCTGCCCGATTACATTCACTGAGTCGCAGAGCTGCAGGAAGAGCAACACAGACCATTCAACATGGCAGCTTGCAATTTGATCCGTCCACCTTGCAAGTTACTTTAAATCACAAACCATTAACCTTATCTCGGCGTGAAATCACTGTGTTGGAAACCTTATTGCAACAGCCCGGCAGAGTGGTCACTGCTGCGCAGTTACAAGATAGGCTTTACGGATGGGCAGAAGGCATTGAAAGCAATGCTGTTGCAGTTCATATCCATAATTTGCGCCGCAAATTAGGGGATGATTGGATCGAAACTGTTCGTGGGGTGGGCTATCGTTTAGGAGCTGTCAATGAGTCCGGCTAAAGCCAAAGATTATCTGCGTTGGCAACTATTGTGGCGCATCGGTATCGCAGTTTTATTGATGTGGCTGCTATTGGCACCCTGGTTGCTAATGAGCGTACAGAAAGAAATGCAGAACACGCTGGATAATCGACTTGCTGCTTCGGCCAAAATGTTGATGTCGTTAATGTCTCAATATGATTTGGACCCGCTGGTAAAAGGCGTGCAACGCAGTCCATTATTCGACCCTGCAAATAATCCAGACCTACCTCCTACACTGGCTTGTAAAGTCGCTAATGTCGCGGGCGATATCATTGCGGTATCACATGACGCGCCACATAGTGTATTGACCACCACACAACAGGGCTATCAGAACCGGATGCAGGATGGCGAGGCATGGCGGGTCTTTAATCTTTCTCAAGGTGGCTTAACCATTACCACTGCTGAACGACTGGAAACTCGCGATACATTGATGCGATCAGTAGTAATTGCTGCTGGTGTGCCGTTTTTCTTGAGCCTTGCCGGTACTTTAGCGGTGGTTTGGTTTGGCATATTGCATGGATTTAAGCCGTTACACAGCCTAAGTCAAAATATGGCGAAGCGTAATACTGAAGATCTGACATCACTAGTGTGGGAGCAACGTCCGGCCGAAGTCAGGCCACTGGTCGATGAAATAAACCGTTTATTACAACGTATGCAGCAATCACTCTTGCGGGAATGGCGTTTTACTGGAGATGTGGCGCATGAATTACGTACTCCGTTAGCCGGGATAAAAACCCAATTGCAGGTCGCCAGATTGACTGATGGTGGGAAGGCTATGCATGCCTTGTTACAAGCTGAAAAAGCCACTGACAGATTGCAACGTACATTGGATCAACTATTATTACTTGCTCGGGTAGAAGGCGATGGACAATTAACCGAATCAACACGCTTACCGATTGCTGAAATCAATAATATGGCATTGAGTGATGTTCAGCACCTTGCTAAACAACAACAAGTGACCTTGCGTTGTAATGATGATGTGGATGAAAAACTTCAGGCCTCAGCGATTTTATTATCAGCCGCTTTACGTAATTTGCTGGAAAATGCCATTCGTCATGCCCCTGTGAACACCGTCATTACACTTTCGGCCACGCAACAGGATGAGCACCTGTTGTGGACAGTAGAAGATGAGGGGCCGGGCGTTTCTGAAAAATTACTTTCAGAATTAACCCGACGTTTCGTGCATGGCCATCATAGCGATGGCAGCGGACTTGGTCTTGCCATCGTTGATGCCATTGTCAGACGTTTTAAAGGTGAATTGCAGATTAAAAATGGTGAAACAAAAGGTTTAGTTGTCACTATCAGCATTCCGATGCAATAAGGCATAAAGCAAAAAAGTCTTATTCATGGGCATCAAAAAGCGAGGGAGTGAGTATCTCCCTTGCTAATTTTGCTGCAGCGGATTTTCTCGTTGTGGATCCCAGATCCGTTGCCATACCCACGTCAGAACTTCTCTGGCATTTCGAGACATTGGCAATTGGTTGGGTTCTGTTTCAGTGACTTCATCGTCACGAATTTCTGCCAATTGAAACCGGAAAAAATAATTGGGCTCCATGCCCATGCGTAAATCCGTTGCAATAAGCTTATTGTCTTGTTGTTCAAGCTTGTAATTGTTGTGTGTAAACCAGTCAATCCGTTCAAGAGCAGATGTATCCGGTAACAAAGCTTTCAAATCATTACCACGATCAAATCGGCTAAATTCAATTTTTGTATCGCCATCAAACACTGAACGAAATGCTTCGTAAAAGTATGCTTCATCGATCACCACAATGCGCCATAACAATGTATTTAATGGAGCAGGGGTGACTTTAATATGTTGATATTCAATCTGTTGATGAGCTAAGGCCTGATGGGTTTGCTGGGTTATCCAGTATTGCGCACCAATGCTCCAGACAAGATAAGCCGAGCTAAATAACAAACTACCAATCATCATCTTATGACTTAACCGTTTAGCAGCAGCAAACAGAATCGCCACAAATCCAGCAGCAAGTGGCAGGCTGTAGATCGGATCGATAATAAAAATACTACCAATTGATAA
>JAMDEF010000035.1 GCA_023488305.1 Gammaproteobacteria bacterium
AGATGCTGGAGATACTCCCTACTAGTGATCAATCAAAATCGCTGTTTACTTCCAATTACGGGCCTTCTCCTATATTGATACATAATGGATTGATAACAAAAACAGTCTTAATAAGATGAATCATTATAGAAAGGAGGATACACATAACCAATCTCTAAATCAGAATTTTCGCTAACAATTGAGTAACATAATTGGCTGAAAAGCTACCAAAGTATAAAAAGGAGTTAATCATGAAAAGAAAATCTGTGTGCACAATTATTATACTGATCATGTTTTTAGCAGCATGTGCGCCCGCTGCGACCCAAGCGCCCGCTGCGACCCAAGCACCCAAAGCAAAAAAAGTTGTACTTATTGGGAACCAGAAGTTTGGCGATAAAGGCGTAATGGATGATATGGCAGCGGGTCTCGAAAAATGTTCGACAGACTTCGGATTTGAAGTTAAAAAACTCGAATCAAGCGCTGCACTGTTTGAAGATGACATTCGTGGCATGGTCCGCGAAGGTTATGATATGATCATTACCACTTTCCCTGATATGTCCGACCCTACGAAAACAATTGCTCTTGCAAATCCTAATGTAAAGTTTGCTGCTGTTTACCAATTCATTAACGTGGGAGGCGTATCCGTAAAAAATCTCTGGGATAGCGAATTCCATGGAGAACAGGCCTACTACCTTTTGGGAACGATCGCTGCTACACTCTCAAAATCGAAAAAAATTGGCTTGGTCAGCGGTGATGGATCGGCTTCACTCAATGCTAATGCTAATGGTTTCTACCGCGGTGTAAAAGACACTTGTGCTGATTGCAAGGTTTTGCATTCAATAGTCGGGTCTTTTGAAGACCCCGTAAAGGCTAAAGAAATTGCCAAAGCAATGATTAGCAATGGTGTGGATTACATTCAAACTGATACTGCAAAAAGTCAGTTGGGTGTGATCGAAGCTTCGAAAGAAGCCAAAACCCTTTTCAGCGGTGATTCTACTGACAGTTATGATCTTTACCCAGAAGGCATTGTCGGATATGGGGCTGTGAGTTTTTCTGCTAATGTCTATACGGCATGCAAGTATCTTGCTGAGGATAAATTCCCCGGCGGACAGCACGGAATTATGAGCATTGCGAATAAAGGTCAATATGTTCCATTTGAGGCGTTTGAAAGATTTGGTAAAAATAATGCTATGTATACAGATTCCGTGAAAGCAGCGGTTGAAAAAGCGAAATCATTGGAGGCTAAGATAATTTCTGGAGAACTCGTAATCGAAAATAATACCAATCAAACAAGTTGGTAGTAAACTCCACTCGATTCGTTAAATAAAAAGTGAATTTGCCCCATTGTTTGAGGGGCAAATTCACTGAATAACAATTCACCAATTCTTTTAAAAGTAAATTTAATACTTAGACACAGGAACGTTTGATTTTTGTTGTTACAGATCAAAAAATTTGTAATATTAAGGTAAAACCATGACAGAATATGCTGTCAAAGTTGATCACATAACTAAGTCGTTCGCCAAGGTGATCGCTAATAATGATGTTTCGTTACATGTGGCTAAGGGGGAGATTCATGGGTTAGTGGGGGAAAATGGAGCCGGAAAGACAACCCTCATGAATATCCTTTATGGCCTCGTTCAACCAGACGAAGGTGATATCTTCGTATATGACAAAAAAGTAAATATTTATTCACCTCGTGACGCTATTGATTTAGGCATTGGGATGGTACACCAGGAATTTATGCTTTCTCCTTCAATGACGGTTCTCGAAAATATCATACTTGGAAAAACCCCAACTCGTTTTGGACTAAACGACATCAAAAAAGCGAAGCGTATTATCACCAATTTGATGGAAAATTATTCACTTGCGATTGATTTAAGCACCAGAGTTTACCAACTCTCTGTTGGTCAGATGCAAAGAGTAGAGATCATTAAAGCGCTTTACCGTGGGGCACACATATTGATTTTAGATGAACCGACATCCGTTCTGACTCCTCAGATGACAGATGAGTTATTTAAGGTATTGAGGGGGTTAATCAAGATAGACTGTACGGTCATTTTTATTACACACAAATTACGCGAGGTCCTTGCTGTCACCGACAATATTACTGTCATGCGCCGCGGAGTGGTTACCGGAGAAAGGAAAACACAATTAACCACCCAGCAAGAATTGGCAAAATTAATGGTAGGTCGTGATGTTATGCTTCAAGTTGATAAACCCTTTACTCAGACTAAGGAGGAATTGCTATCTGTTAAAGATTTGCACGCTCTTAATGCGCGAGGGAGCAATATGCTTAGGGGTATTAATCTAAATATTCATAGTGGTGAAATTGTTGGTATTGCTGGGGTAGAAGGAAATGGGCAGACTGAGTTGGTTGAGGTCCTGACTGGATTGCGTCAGCCAACCAAGGGCAATGTTATTTTTGACCATAAAAACATCACTCATGCAAGTGTAAGGGAGAGGCGCCTACTAGGAATGGCGCATATTCCCGCAAACCGGATGCTATTGGGGGTGTGTAAAACCTGTACGATTGAAGAAAACCTTATATTGAATAAATACGACTCTCCGTTATTGTCCCGAGGTCTGGTT
>JAMDEF010000009.1 GCA_023488305.1 Gammaproteobacteria bacterium
TTCATACACAAAATTATGGACCAACTCAGGGAAACTTCCATGCTTGAGAGTGGGGGCAAGGAGAGAGAGGAGATTTAATCAATATGACTTGATGAATTTTTTAGAAAAGCAATCTGAACCCACCAAATATATTGATAATACTCACAATAAAGCACCAGATAAACGGCAGATCAATCGGTCAGAAGTGCTTTTGGAGGGAATGTCGATTGAGTATGGTAATCACCTTTGCACGGTATATGAAACCGATATAGGAATTATAAAACTATCAGTACCTTTTTTAGCCGACGGATTAAAATCAGGAGATAAGTGCTTTTTAATAGCTTCTGGCACAAGACAAGCCATTATTCTCAAGCATCTATCTATGGTGTATTCAAATACTCATAAAGCTATTGAGGATGGGCGATTGATAATTTTTGAAGGTTTGACTCATGGCAAGAACCTATACAATTATTTCGAGGAAAGTTTTCTCTCCTCAATGCAAAATGGTGACCACCACATTAGGGTGCTCGGAGATATGGCATGGGCAGTAGAAAAGGATATGAATATTGATGAGCTTATGAGTTTCGAAATGAGCTATAACAATACTTTGTGTAAAAAATTTCCTGTCGTTAGTCTTTGCCAATATGATGCAAGAAAGTTTTCAGGTACAGAAATACTAAATGTATTAAAAAATCATGATGATACTTTTAGTTTTCCTCTTTCAAGATTTATTGGATATTAATTGGAAATACTAAAGGTGTTTTGTATAAATATCTTAATAATAAAGTATCGATTTAAACAGCTTCAGAGGGCTCTTTTGTGCGTGTGTCAATAGTTTGTCGAATCGATCTTAAGGTTCTTGGTGCAAAGTTTTAACGCAAATAAAGATCGGCTAGATAATAACCTAATTAGAATGATTCGGCTGGATACGGCCTACCTATAAATCCTTATGAACCTCTTTAATTTTAAAGGGTTTAACGTAGGTTAATATTTTTCTTGCCAATCTGGACTGATTGGTCCATAATTTTGTGTATGAATGTAGGAAGACCCCGTCAATTTGATGAAGATAAATCGCTGAATGCCGCGATGCTGCAGTTTTGGCGGCATGGCTATGCGTCAACGTCCATGCAGGATTTACTGAGTGCGACAGGCCTCTCCAAGAGCAGTCTTTATCAAAGCTTCGGTAATAAATCGAAATTATTCTCAGGCTGTTTAGAACACTATCAACAGCGGTTAATTGTGGATCTTGATCAACAACTATCTAGTACTTCCTCTGGTTTGCAGTTTATTGAAAACTTATTGAACACGGTTATATCAGAAGCAACGGCTCCACAACGTAAAGGTTGTTTATTAGTTAATACGGCAAGTGAACTTGCAGGGCTTGATAGTGAGATTGCCCAAGCCGTAGAGCGGGGCTTTACTAAAATTCGTTCTGTTATCGCTCGCGCAATAACGAAAGCACAACAAAATCATGAGGTTTCTGCAGAGGTTGATGTTGAACTGATGGCAGATTTTCTCGTCTCAGGCATCAGTGGATTACGAACCATGGTTAAGTCCGGCGCCAGTCACAATCGCTTAGAACGTGTTTCCGAAATGTTGCTTAATAGCCTGAAATAATTTTTTACCTAAATATGGACCAATTGGTTCATATCTTTTAAGGAGAAAGAAGGATGCAATCAGAATACAAAATAAAACTGACACCGATCGAAGATGACAATCATGCGTCATTGAAAGTCGCCAAAAAGAATCTAGGCTTTATTCCTAATATGTACCGTAATATGGCCACAGCCCCAGGATTACTTGAAACCTATTTGTATGGGTATGAACAATTTCGCAAGCATTCTGCATTTTCACCAGCAGAACAAGAGGTGGTCTTTCTGACCTTAAGCCGTGCCAATGGTTGTGAGTATTGCGTCGGTGCACATAGTTTTATTGCTGACAAAATGTCGAAGGTGCCTGTTGATGTGACTGATGCCATTCGTGATGATAAGCCAATAGCTGACAACCAATTTGCAGCACTCAACACATTTACCAAAGTGATGCATGACAAGCGTGGCTTGCCCAGTCAAACCGAGGTAGAAAGCTTTTTAGCGGCAGGTTACAGCGAGCGCCATATACTCGATATTGTGACTGCGATCGCCGTTAAATCCATGAGTAACTTCTCTAACCACCTTTTTCATACCCAGCTTGATGAGATGTTTGCAGAACGTGCATGGCATGACTGAGTCAACAGCTAAAAAGACCGACAGCAATTATCGGTTTGAACATTTCGATTTGAAGATCATGCTGTCAGATATGCGGTTCAGCAAGACGGCAATGGCAATGACCAGAATTGATATGCAACAGCAAGTGCAATTGCTGGGCGGGCAATCTGTCAGTTTAAAAGACTTGTCTGCTGGAAAGCCGTTAGTGTTCATCACAGCATCGATTACTTGTCCTATGACCATAAGCAGTCTGTCTGAGTTAACCGCACTTGTTGATTCGACTGAAGACTTTTCGGTGGTGTTTGTCTATGTTCGTGAAGCGCATCCCGGTGATCAATTTCCACAAGCACAGGACATTGAGACCAAATTCCAGTATGCCAAAGCCTTTAAACAGCAATATCTGATCAAACAGCCGATTATTGTGGACGATTTATCAGGTAGTTTGCATCAAACACTGGATACATTGCCTAACTCGCTGCATATACTTGATACCGATGGGAGCCCGCTGTTTCAATCTTTGTGGAGCGGTGACTTGCCGGGAATAAAACAAGCTTTTGAGCAGATCAAGAAAGGGGACTTAAAGCAAAAGACTATCAGCCAAAAAATGTTGATGCCTTTTTTATATGGAGCAGGTTACATGCATGGCGTCTTGAATCAGGCGGGTAAAAAGTCATACCGCGAGCTGATGTGGGGTGCGCCACCTGTCTGGCTGTTATCAAAAACCGCAGGGATGCTGCGATTTATCAAACCTTCCTACCGTGGCATGGTCGCAATGCTGTTAATGTTGTTTGCAGTATTTGTAGTCATTGGCATTTTATTTCTCAGGTAAATCACGATGCGCTATTACCACACTATCGATCAGAACTGTCCAAAGTTTGCTTTAATGGAAGGTCAATAGCATGAATGGTAGTCAGGCACGCCCCCTTATTCTGGCCGGAGCAGGGCATGCGCACCTGGTGGCCTTAAAACACTGGCTGGATGAAGGCTATCAACCACCCCAGCAAACTTTACTTATCAATGCGACACCACAAGCTTGGTATTCCGGCATGATGCCAGGACTTCTGGCTGGTCGGTATAATGAAACAGACTGTGCTATTGCCCTTGAGCCATTATGCAAAAAACTCAATATAGAGTTTCTTATTGATAAGGTAACAGCGGTTGATGCTGAGCATCACCGGTTAACGACGTCACACACGCAGTTCGATTATCGGCTTCTGTCCATCAATACCGGTGGCCAGCCACCTTCACCGGATATTACCGCGGCCAGTATTCCCACTGCCCCGGTCAAACCGTTCACCAAATTTATTGATGCATGGCAAAGCTGGAAAAACGATGCCACTATCAAAAAAATTGCAGTCATTGGTGGTGGGGCAGCGGCATTTGAAGTCAGTCTGGCATTAAGACAGTCAATGCCAGCAACCGAGATTGTCATGCTTTGCCAAACATTGCTTGAGCAGCACTCACAAAGTGTTGCCCGCAAAGCCCGGATTGCACTGCAAAAAGCAGCTATCCAGCTACAGGAACACCTGAGTATTACAGCCATCCATAAAGATTGTTTGATGAATGAAACGCAAGTGATCTGTCAGGCTGATGCAGTGGTAATGGCTACTGGCGCAGCACCGCTTCCCTGGTATCAAACCGCTGGTTTAAAAACCGATAAAGCAGGCTTTATTCAAATCAATAATCAGTTACAGAGTTTGAGTCATCCGGATGTTTTTGTAACCGGTGATGCTGCCAGTCTGCCGGGGGCAGCACATTCAGGTGTTTATGCCGTAAGGCAAGGCCCGGTTCTGGCTCAGAACCTCAAGTGCCAGATAGAAAGCCAATCTTTATCAAAATACCAGCCACAAAAAAATGCCCTGGCACTGATGGCATTACCTGAAAAAAAAGCATTGATGAGTTATTTCAATATTTCAGCCCAAGGACAGTTAATAGGGCTTTGGAAAAACTATCTTGATAAGCGCTTTGTTATGCAATACCCAAAAAAGTGAACCTTGCCTGTAACAATTTGATTGCTGGCATGACTCATACAAAACACTGAAGGAGTTTGTAATGCACGATCTGGTTCAAGATTATTATGGCAAACAGCTTACGGGCACTGAAGACTTGCGTACCAGTGCTTGTTGTGATGCCAGCGCGGTTCCGGAATGGTTGAAGCCCTTACTCAGCAATATTCATGACGATGTGCTGGCAAGATACTATGGATGTGGTCTGGTCTGCCCGGCGGAGCTGAAAGGCGCTCGTATTCTGGATTTAGGCTGTGGTACGGGACGCGATGTCTATGCCTTGTCACAATTAGTCGGACCAGAAGGTGAAGTGGTCGGTGTGGATATGACCGATGAACAGCTTGCCATTGCAAGACAATATCAGTCATATCATGCTGAGCAATTTGGTTTTGATAACGTGCGGTTTATCAAAGGCTATATTGAGAAATTAACCGAACTTGATCTGGCGCCCAGCAGTTTTGATGTCATTGTTTCCAACTGTGTGATTAACCTGTCACCTGATAAATCAGCTGTGATGCAAGGTATCTACGACTTATTGAAACCGGGCGGTGAATTTTACTTCTCCGATGTCTACTCTGATAGGCGGGTACCGGATGCGGTCAAATTTGACCCGGTGTTATATGGGGAATGTCTGGGCGGAGCCTTGTACTGGAAAGATTTTGAACGTTTGGCACATCAGACCGGTTTTGCTGATCCCCGTTTAGTGGAAGATCGTCCGCTCGAAATTACCGATAAAGCACTACTTCCACGGATCGGCCACATCCGGTTTTTCTCTGCGACGTATCGGTTATTCAAACTGGATCAACTAGAAACTGCCTGTGAAGACTATGGCCAGGCCGTTATCTATAAAGGCAGCATCGCCAATCATCCCCATAGCTTTATGCTCGACGAGCATCATTTAATTGAAACCGGCAAGGTATTCCCGGTCTGCGGCAATACCTGGTCCATGCTCAAAGACACTCGCTTTGCCAAACACTTTGAGTTTATTGGTGACTTTTCCCGGCATTACGGCATTTTTGAGGGCTGTGGCACGGCTTTGCCATATGAAACCTCAGCAGATACAGGAACCGCGCCATGTTGTTAGCAGAAACCAAACCACAAACCAAATGGAATGTACTGGTGTTGTGTACTGGAAATTCGGCGCGCAGCATTATGGCTGAAGCGTTGTTTAACGAAGTGGCTGGCGATATGTTCAGAGCCTTTAGCGCTGGCAGTTACCCTACGGGAAAAGTAAATCCATTTGCCATTGCCCAGCTGCAAAAAAATGGTCTACAGGTTAGCCAGTATTTCAGCAAAAGCTGGGACAGCTTTACGGGAGCAAATGCACCCGAGCTTGATTTTGTAGTAACAGTCTGTGATAACGCCGCCAATGAACCGTGCCCTGCATTTGCCGGAGATTATTTGAAAGTGCACTGGCGATTTCCTGACCCGGCTGCTTGCAAAGAAGATGAAGCGGCCACTGCAGCTTTTAAGTCAGTCTTTAATACTTTGAAAGAACGTATCGAACACTTAAAGCTGGTTGGTAGACCCGAAGATAAACAAGCACTGCATCAGTTTATGCTGAATATGGTTGATGCCGTTCCTTATCGCCCATTGGAAAATGAAGGAGGTGTTACCGGTCATGAAGTTAACCCTTAGTTTTATATGTTTAATGTGCCTGTCGGGCCTTACACAAGCTGATAATCGATTGAATCTGACTGGCTCCAGTACCGTTGCACCAGTTGTGATGGAAATAGCCAAACGATTTGAATCCGTTAATCCGGGGGTTCGTGTTGATGTTCAGACGGGTGGCTCAACACGGGGAGTGGTGGATAGTCGTACTGGCATGGCCGATATTGGCATGGTTTCCCGAGCTTTGAAAACTAATGAGTCAGATCTGACGGCACATACGATTGCGCGAGATGGTGTCAGCATCATTGTGCATGGTAGCAATGACATCATGGAGCTTAGCGAAGCAGAAATCATTGCTATATATATTGGCAAAATAACCAATTGGTCAGAAGTTGGCGGTGAAGATCGCCGAATTACTGTGGTCAATAAGGCTGATGGGCGTGCCACTCTGGAATTGTTTTTAGCACATTTTTCGCTGAAAAATAGTCAGATAAAAGCGCAAGCCGTTATCGGTGACAATCAGCAAGGCATCAAAACGGTTTCTGGTAACCCCGGAGCGATCGGCTATGTATCAATTGGTGCCGCTGAATATGAACAATCCGTTGGTACGTCGATTAAGTTGCTGCCTATGAACGGCGTTGCAGCCAACATGCAAACGTTGGCAAATGGCGAGTTTCCCATCTCAAGGCCTCTTAATCTGGTCACTAAGTCGCTGACCCCGTTAAGTCAGCAATTTATTGAGTTTGCCCAGAGCCCGGCCGTTGCAGATCTTATAAAAGCGCAGTACTTTGTTCCAGCCTCACGCTGATCGTATCGCCAAACCACTGTTAGCAGCGGCTGCATTGGTCTGTGCCGCGGTTTTGGTGTTGATTATTGCCGTTATTATCTCAGGTGCCTGGCCAGCATTAATCAGCCAAGATTTAGTGGTATTTATTACAGACGCAAGCTGGTATCCGCTGGAGGGCCAGTTTGGCATGCTGTCGATGCTGCTGGCATCGTTGCTGGTGATGATGATTGCCATCTTGCTAGCGGCCCCGATGGGAATCATTTGTGCGATTTTTATCGCTTACATTGCGCCCGTCAGAGTACAAAAAATCTATCGCTTTGCCATCGCTTTGCTGGCAGGCATGCCCTCGGTGGTACTAGGCCTATGGGGTTTAACGGTATTGGTGCCGCTAGTTAATAAGTGGTCACCTCCCGGCTTATCGTTATTGCTTGCCGGTATTGTCTTGGCTGTCATGATTTTGCCCACGGTGGCGCTTACCAGCCTGGCAGCATTTAAATCGCTGCCTATCGCTTTGCAACAAGCGGCATCAGCGTTGGGTGTTCGTCAACATGTGCAAATTCTGAAGGTATTTATTCCCGCAGCTTCAGCAGCCATCCTCAGTGGTATGTTGCTGGCCATGGCAAGAGCATTAGGTGAAACCATGGTGGTCTTGATGGTGGCCGGGAATGTAGTTCAGTTTCCCTCGGGGTTGATGGAGCCTGTCAGAACACTTACAGCCAATATTGCGCTAGAGATGGCCTATGCAACCGACCAGCATCGGGCGGCACTATTTGTGTCGGGGTTGCTGTTAACGGCAATGGTTTTGGTCATGATGTCTTTTGCCGCCAGGATAAAAGGCCATAACGACTATGGCTGAACACTTATTTCAATTCGTCATCTGGTGTGTCGCTTTATTAGTGCTGATGGTATTGCTCTGGCTAGTGTATGGGTTATTAGATCATGGGCTCGCCAAGCTGTCTTTTGAATTCCTGTTGAGTGAACCACAGAACGCCGGACGTGATGGCGGCATCATTTCTATCTTGGTCGCAACATTGTTGATACTGGCGGTGACGCTGCTGGCAGCCTTGCCGCTGGGTTTGGCGAGCGCTGTCTGGCTGGCTGAGTTTACAGCGACACACCATTTCTGGGCCAGAAAAGTCCGCCTTGCTTTGGATGTTATGGCGGGCGTGCCATCTATAGTCTTTGGTCTGTTTGGTTATGCTTTTTTTGGCATCTTTATGGGAATGGGGTTTTCTGTTTTGTCGGGTGGCTTGACTCTGGCCTGCATGATATTACCGGTGTTTATTCGAACTTGTGAGATTGGCCTGCGCGGTGTCAATAATAGTTGGCGTCAAGGTGCAGCAGCACTGGGTATGCCCAAAATAAAAGCCGTCTGGTATATCTTGTTGCCAGCGGCCATGCCCGCTATTTCTGCCGGGCTGATTCTGGGGATTGGTCGCGCGACGGCAGAGACTGCCGCGTTAATGTTTACCAGTGGTTATGTTGACCGGATGCCGGAATCAGTAATGGATTCCGGGCGCGCCTTATCAGTTCATATCTATGATCTATCGATGAACGTCACGGGGGGCGATGCAGCCGCGCAGGCGTCAGCATTGCTGTTGCTGATGATCATTATTGTTTTAAATATGTTGGCTTATGCTGTAACGGATTTATGGCTGGGCCGGAGGCTGTCAAATGATCTCGCCTGATAAAGGTTTCACCATCGGCCAGCTCACTGAAGCGAAGGCTTGCTGTGAACCAACACCGCATCTGAGCGTGCAGAACCTGTCGATCAACTATCACCAGAAAACCGTACTGGATAACGTCAATCTAGATATTTATAAAGGTTGTATCACCGCACTGATTGGGCCTTCAGGTTGTGGTAAAACCAGCTTTCTCTCTGCATTAAACCGAATGTTAGACATGACTACCGGTGCGACTGTCTCAGGTCAGGTGACATTTAATGGTGAAAATATCTATAAATCGGACAAAGATTTGCTGCAGTTGCGCCGTCGCGTGGGCATGATTTTTCAAAAGCCCAATCCCTTTCCGTTATCTATTTATCGCAATCTGGCTTTGCCACTGAAAGAAATCGGCATCAAAAATAAACAGCTTATCGAGCATAAAATCGAAACCGTACTCAAAGAGGTCGGGCTGTGGGAAGAGGTGCATCATCAGCTGGATATGACGGCCACCAAATTGTCAGGTGGCCAACAACAACGTTTATGCATTGCCCGCGCATTAGTACTACAACCCGAAGTGCTGTTGATGGATGAGCCCTGCAGTGCACTGGATCCTATAAGTTCTGCTGTTGTGGAAGATTTAATCGTATCTTTGCGTGGTCGCTATACCGTGGTGATTGTTACCCACAATCTCGCACAGGCGAAGCGTGTTGCGAATTATGCGGCTTTTTTCTGGATGCAGGAACGTGTCGGTAAACTCATTGAGTTTGGTCGCAGCCAGAATTTATTTGAACAACCACAAAATACCTTAACGGCTGCTTTTATTGACGGGCGTAAAGGTTAATTCTCGGGATTTGTAACAAATCAGTCCCTCATCAGACTGAATAATCAAGCTATCAGGAAAATTTATGCATCCGACATTACCAAAACTATTACCGGGGAACTTCCCTGAAATTCACCGGCAAGGGCTGAAAACACTGCAGGTCAATCTCGGTTACTTATGCAACCAGACCTGTGTGCATTGTCATGTCAATGCTGGCCCGACTCGTACCGAGATGATGGATGAAGACAATATTGCGTTGTTGGTTGAGTTATTACAGTCCGGACAGATCGAGACGTTGGATCTGACGGGCGGTGCCCCGGAAATGCATCAGCGTTTTAAATACCTGGTGGAGGAAGCCAGAAAAGCCGGTGTACATGTGATTGACCGTTGTAACCTCACCATCCTCATGGAGCCTGGCTATGAAGACTTGGCAGAATTTCTGGCTGGAAATGAAGTAGAAGTGGTGGCATCGCTGCCATGCTACTCAATGGAAAATGTCGATAAACAGCGTGGTAATGGCGTGTTTGAACGCAGTATTAAAGCGCTTAATTTATTAAATAAGCTGGGTTACGGACAGGCCAATAGCGGGTTGACTCTCAATTTAGTTTACAACCCGCAGGGCGCCTCATTACCACCAAATCAACAAGTACTCGAGCAGGAGTACAAACGCGAGTTAAAAGCGCATTTTTCCATCGAGTTTAACCAGCTTTTTTCATTGGCCAATATGCCGATTCAGCGGTTTGGTTCGATGCTGATTTCCAAAGGTGAATTTGATGGTTATATCGAGTTGCTGCAGCACAATCATCATGATGACAACCTCGACAGTGTCATGTGTCGCAACCTCATCAGTGTTGATTGGCTGGGCCATCTGTATGACTGTGATTTCAATCAGTTACTCGCGTTGCCGCTGGCCGGGCAGGATAAGCCCCATTTACGAGATTTATTTGCTACCGATTTCGAGGGGTTGGCGATTAGCACGGCAAATCATTGTTTCGGCTGTACCGCCGGGCAAGGCAGTAGCTGTAAAGGGGCTTTTTAGCCCCCCCAATTTACCTTAGACAAGGGAATGAACATGTCCAAAAAAATCATCTTTTTACTTATCGGCTTGCTCATTGCCGCTTTCTTTCTTTTTGATATTCAGCAGTATTTAACGCTGAGCAGCATCAAAGAAAGTTTGACCAGCTTTGAAGCCTGGCGCAGCCAGAATCCTTTGTTGACCGGCTTCGTTTTTTTTGCGGGGTATATTGTTATCACGGCATTGTCGTTACCCGGTGCTGCAGTGATGACTTTGGCTGCCGGGGCGTTATTCGGGCTTTGGTGGGGGGTGTTGATCGTGTCTTTTGCCTCGACGATTGGCGCGACGCTGGCGTTTCTGGTGTCACGATTTTTACTGAAAGACTGGGTACAACAACGTTATGGCAATCGCCTGCACGCCATTAATAACGGCATCGAAAAAGAAGGTGGCTTTTATCTGTTTACCTTGAGACTGGTACCCATTTTTCCATTTTTCATCATCAATCTGGTGCTGGGCTTAACGCCTATCAAAACCTGGACTTTTTACTGGGTGAGTCAGATTGGTATGTTAGCCGGCACCTTAGTCTATGTGAATGCCGGTACCCAGCTCGCCCAAATCGAAAGTCTCGGCAGCATCATGTCATTTAATTTACTGGCGTCCTTTGCCCTGTTGGGTATATTCCCGCTGATTGCCAAGAAAATTCTTGACGTGGTGAAGGCCAAGCGTGTTTACCAAGGCTGGACTAAACCTAAACAGTTTGATCGCAATATGGTGGTGATTGGGGCAGGGGCTGCAGGACTGGTGTCTTCTTATATTGGGGCGACAGTTAAAGCCAAAGTGACGTTGGTCGAAGCCCATAAAATGGGCGGGGATTGCCTCAATTATGGCTGCGTGCCCAGTAAGGCAATCATTCGTTCTGCAAAACTCGCGCAACATATGCGAGATGGCGTGAAATATGGTCTGAATTCAACCCAGCCTGAATTTTCTTTTAAAGCGGTGATGCAAAGAGTGCATGACATCATCAAACAGGTTGAGCCGCATGACAGCGTTGAGCGTTATACCCAACTCGGTGTTGAGGTGCTGGAGGGATATGCAACGATTATCGATCCCTGGACAGTTGAGATAAAACACGCTGATGGTCAAACCCAAATGCTCACCACACGCAGTATTGTCATTGCCACCGGCGCTGAGCCAGTGGTGCCGGATTTACCCGGTATTGAGGAAGCGGGGTATGTCACCAGCGATACGGTGTGGCAGAAATTTGCCGAATTAGACGCTATACCCAAACGACTGGTGGTGTTGGGGGGCGGGCCGATTGGTTGTGAATTGTCTCAGGCATTTGCCAGATTAGGTGCGAAAGTTACTCAGGTTGAGCGCGGTGAGCGACTCATGAGTCGGGAAGATAAAGAGGTTTCTGAACTGGCTGAAGCGGCCCTGGCAGATAACGGTGTGCATATTCTGACAGGACATGAAGCGGTTCGCTTTGAACAAGCAGGCGATGAAAAAGTCATCGTGGTGAAAAGTGCTGCTGGTGAGCAGTGTATTGCCTTTGATGAAGTGCTGTGTGCTATTGGCAGAAAATCGCGACTTCAGGGCTATGGTCTAGAAAACCTGGGTATTGAGAGCGAACGCACGATTAAAAGCAATGCGTTTTTACAAACCCGGTTTCCCAATATTCTGACAGCGGGTGATGTGGCTGGACCCTATCAGTTTACCCATACCGCAGCCCATCAGGCCTGGTATGCCTCAGTGAATGCGTTGTTTGGTCAGTATAAAAAATTCAAAGTGGACTACAGGGTGATTCCCTGGACTACCTTTATTGACCCGGAGGTCGCCAGAGTGGGTATCAACGAGCAGGAAGCGTTTGAGCAGAATATTGACTATGAAGTGACCCGATATGGCATAGATGATTTGGACAGGGCAATTGCCGACAGTGCAGCCTATGGTTTTGTCAAAGTGCTCACCGTCCCCGGTAAAGACAAAATTCTGGGCGTGACGATAGTCAGTGAACATGCCGGTGAATTGCTGGCCGAGTTTGTGCTGGCGATGAAACATGGTCTTGGACTGAACAAAATTTTGGGCACTATCCACACCTATCCAACCTGGGCTGAAGCCAATAAATATGCGGCAGGAGAATGGAAGCGGGCGCATGCACCGAAGTGGGCATTTAAACTCCTGGAACGATTCTTTAACTGGCAAAGAGGCTAAGAAAATGTTTCGCAAGTTACTACTGTTTATGGGGTTTATGTTTGCGGCGGTGTCGACTGTTCAGGCAGTGGAACATCAAGTCTGGGATGATTTATTGAAACGGTATGTGGTGGTGATTGATGGTGGCCAAATTACCCAGGCGGATTATGCTGGCTTTCAAAGTAAGCGTCAGGGTTTAAAATACTATTTAGAGATGTTGTCGGCCGTGAGTCAGGCTGAATTTGATAATTGGTCCAGTGATAAACAGCTGGCGTTTCTTATCAATGCTTACAACGCCTGGACAGTTGAGTTGATTCTGACTAAATACCCTGATTTAAACTCGATTAAAGATTTAGGTGGTTTTTTCAGCTCACCTTGGAAAAATGCTTTTATTCCTTTGTTTGGCAAAGAGGTGTCACTGGATCATATTGAACATGAGTTGATTCGAGGCTCTGGGGGTTACAACGAACCGCGCATTCACTTTGCCGTCAACTGCGCCAGCATTGGTTGCCCGGCACTCAGAAACGAGGCATATACAGCAGCATTGCTTGAAGAACAGTTAGAACAACAAACACAGCTTTTTCTGCAGGATAAAAGCCGTAACCGTTTTGATGGCAATCGTTTGCAGGTTTCAGAAATCTTCAAATGGTATCGTGAGGATTTTCAGCAAGGCTGGCGAAATGCCGATTCACTGGCAGCGTTTTTAGCATTGTATGCCGATGCCTTGGGGCTGGATCCAGAAGAACAAGCAAAGTTACAACAAGGTGAGATAGCCATTGATTATCTCGACTACGACTGGCAATTGAACGATACGCCATGACGTCTATCGCCATCATTGTGC
Source organism: Gammaproteobacteria bacterium (assembly GCA_023488305.1). Classification (GTDB taxonomy): domain Bacteria; phylum Pseudomonadota; class Gammaproteobacteria; order Nitrosococcales; family Methylophagaceae; genus Methylophaga. The sequence continues at coordinate 13,115 of JAMDEF010000009.1, forward strand.
CAGTACTCAATGAAGCCGAAAATCTGACGGCGTTAATTGATCAACTTTCGCAGTTCAGGCAATCCGTTGCCGAGATCGTCATTGTCGATGGTGGAAGCACTGACAATACTCTCCAAATGCTTAAGAATTCGGACTTGGAAATGGTCTCTACATCCAAAGGCCGAGCCCTACAGATGAATGCCGGTGCTTTACATAGTAACGCAGATATTTTGCTGTTTTTGCATGCCGATACCGAGCTGCCAGCCAATGCAGTGATGGCTATTGAAAAAGCCATTTCGGCGGGTGCCGACTGGGGGCGCTTGGATGTTTATATCTCAGGCGCGCATCCCATGTTTCGGGTGATTGCCTTGATGATGAATTGGCGATCCCGGTTAACGGGTATTGCTACCGGCGATCAGGCTATATTTATGTGCCGGACCGTTTTCAATGTGGTCGGAGGTTTTCCTGAACAACCTTTGATGGAAGATATTGAGATCAGTAAACGGCTGAGAAAAATCAGCCGACCGGCTTGTTTGCCAGAAACAGTCATCACTTCGGGTCGCCGCTGGCAAAAATATGGAGTATGGAGAACCATTTTGTTGATGTGGAGGCTAAGGTTTGCCTACTGGCGGGGTGTGCCAGCATCA
>JAMDEF010000069.1 GCA_023488305.1 Gammaproteobacteria bacterium
TTTCTTTATCGGACTTCGGGTGTAATGTTTCGGTTCATCCCCACGGTCGTGGGGAACGCCAATATTAATCGTCAGTAAGTCATCTTCATCACGGTTCATCCCCACGGTCGTGGGGAACGCATTGCGGGTTTTAGCAATCAAACTCTCTAACACGGTTCATCCCCACGGTCGTGGGGAACGCTCGAATCAGCCGATGCAGCAACAATTATTGTGCGGTTCATCCCCACGGTCGTGGGGAACGCATCTGAATAGCGAAAGCTCGCTCAGCATCGAACGGTTCATCCCCACGGTCGTGGGGAACGCTCTTATTGTATACAATTGATTTACCAAACAAATTTCTACAATTTATTTTCTACCGACTAAAATACTTATTTTTTCCACTTTGTTAAAGAGCATCATCTTCATCAACTGGTAAAAAAGAGACTAACCTTAAACCATCCATTTCTACCGGTATTCGCCTGTTTTGTCCCAAGGTTTGAAAATCAAATCCAGATTCTGTGTTGGTTGCCCAAGCCATAACAATATTGCCATCATCACAATAGACTTCGCATTGCTGCCAAATCATTTCTCGGATCCGCTTGGAAATATCACCGACATACACACCGGCTCTGACTTGTAATAACCAAATGGCAAGACGTCCACGCAATCTTGGGGGAATGTTTTCTGTGACAACGACGGTCATTGCCATGGCTTTTTACTCACTCCTGTGACCTTCATCGCCAATATTTTCTGCATTAGGTATCGCGGGAGGAACTGATTCTGGAGCAGGCTCAGGAGGTAAAATTTCTCCCGCAGCAAGTACTTCTTCTATCAGTGGAATAATATTTTTGAGAATTTTCTGCTCTCGAAATAAATCCCGACATGCCAGCCGGACTTGTTTATCAGGATGAGTCGGGTTTTGAGAGGCAATTCGGAAGGCAAGCGGAACAACACTGTCAAACTTGAAAATATCAGCAATATCGTAAACAAACGACAAGGGCTTTCCGGTATGTATAAACCCTACGGCTGGTGCATATCCTGCTGCAAGCACAGCGGCCTCAGTAATGCCATATAAGCAAGCCGTTGCAGCACTGAGACATTGATTAACTGTATCGCCTGCTTCCCAATCCTTGGGGTCGTAACGTCGGCCATGCCATTTAACACCGTATTGTTTCGCTAATAATTGGTAGGTCGTGCGTACTCTGGCACCTTCAATTCCACGTAATTGTTCAATACTACGACGTTGTGGGGGCGATTCACCAAAACGCATTTCATACATTTTCCTAACCACTTTCAGACGTAAACCATCATCAAGTGCCAATTTTGCCTGATATAGCAATCTATCCGATCTTGCACCTCCCGGTTGCCCTGAAGCATACAAACGCACACCCGCCTCACCAATCCAAACCATCAATGTACCGACTTGAGCTGCCAGGCGAATGGCGGCATGCGAAACACGTGTACCGGGTTCAAGCATGATGCAGGCAATACCGCCGACCGGAATATGTGTGCGTACTCCATTTTTATCGATTAGTACGAAAGCACCATCTTTTACATCAACCTGACCGTATTGCAGAAATATCATCGAAACCCGATCTTTCATCGGAATGGGCTTTAACGGAAGATATGGCGAAGACTCAGCCATCGCTATTATCACAAAGCATCAGTGACGTTTCATTTGCCAGCAGTATTTGCATTTGTCGAATCGCGACTTCGTTCGGCCTCAGCAATCGTTCGACCTGACTCAGCTCCTGATCAATGAAATGGGCATTTAGCGATTCCAGATTCACCAAACACACCAGTTGATGCACATTGGCTTGATCACGCTTATTGCCCTTTTTTTCAGGGCAGCATTCACGCCATTGTTTGGGGGTAATCGAGAAGCTGCATAATCCAGCTTCTTTTTTATCCCCTCCTTGGTTGTAGTTGATATCTCCTGTTCCAAAAATTGCAGCTTGGGCTTCATGAGCTCCTCCTTGAATATAGGTTTTCCGCTCATCTACAAGCGACGTATCAACATCAAGCCACAGCCGAAAGCTTTAGCTTTGCCGATTCCTTGAAATAATGTCTTTTCAAAGAGTTCTGGCTTAACCACTTCCAATATGCCTGAGTAATCCACGGTGCTAAAACGAATTCCCTTTTTGTCGGCTCGCTGTTGCAAGTAGCCATCAACACGTAACTGTTTTCCATCTTCTGAATCAACTAAGCGGAAGCCACAAGTTTCTGAGCGACGATCAAGCCAGTGCGTGCAGGACTCTTGTATCAAGTCATATAACAATGGTTTTTCAATGTCAGCATCATTCCAATCGGACCAACGATTTATTCCACGCTTTGCAAGCAACTGCTTTTTTTTGTGCATCACAACATCATCACGGCGTGATTTACCATTGATGGTGTGCGTCACCACTGGATTCGCGCGCAAATCAAATCCCAACTGTTGTCCTTGAGTAAGATGCGGATTAAATGGTTTTGCATGTACTTGCCATGCCGATGAAATTGAAACGGGTTCCCGTGCTGACAACAGATAAAAACCGGGCGAGTTATTTTCTCCATCACGTCGACGAAACAAAAAATCTCGCTGGGTTCCAACTTCCGCAGGCAAAAATTTCCACAACCACTGATGCTGCTCATATGGCCCTTTAGCCCATTCAATGGCAGCTTCACGCTCCATGCCTGGAACAGGTGTTATCAAACTAAAATACATACTCTGAACTCCTGTTAGCTAAGTGCAGCCTGAGCAAGCAAGGCAACAAATTCTGGTCGATCACCAAATTGCCAATGCACACGCGACAGCAAACGGTCTTTGCGAACCACTTGCAAATCCTCCTTTACACCAGCGTTAATACCTGCACCCCACACCAGCCGCTCCAAAGGCGTAATAACTTCGCCCGATTTATCCGCCAACTGAACACGGTAAGCTTCCATTGCCAGCAATGCATTTTCAGCCGCAATAACCTGTGGCCATAACGGCAATGATGGCGGGCAGGATTTACGACCGAGATACAACACAAATTTGGGTTGTTGAATCGATTGGGCTAAATCAATCAAAGAAAGTGAAGAATCGGGTTTAGTTTGTACTGCCACCAAACAAGCAGCATCTTGGCGATAATCGCGCGTCGATAGAATCGTATTGAGTTCATCTTTAGGTATGTTGAGTTCATCACTACGAGTACGGTGCGGACGATTTTTTAACGACACCCTACCCGGCACTTGAGCAGTTTGATAATCCCGGAGCAATCGCCCTGCACTTTGAACACCAATGGCAAGACTCAATTCATTCCGTAATTTTTGGTGCTGATTTTCGTCGCTACGATCTATTCCTAGTGCCGCTGCGAATAAACCAATTAATGCAGATTCACTTGGGTAATTAGCGCTGGGGCGATATTCGCCCACAGCGGTTTCGCCCCACGCCGATAAAGGTGCCTGCAATTGAAAAATTAAATAATTCATATCGTTATTCCACAATGAAGTTTATTAATTCTTCAAGGCTACCTTCGCCAGTTTCTACATTAAAAAAATTACGATTTTCTGCACACTTGCCGTATACGCTATCAAAATTACTCACACGTTTCGTCAACTCCTTAACTGCGCGATCCAACATATCTGCACCTGTCAAAGGCTTTAAAAATGCCTGAGCCAATGAGCGTGGTTGTTGATCGCCTTTTTCTGCCAAGGCATAAGCCGCGTAAGCACGCGATGCAAAGCTATTTTGTTTTCCTGTTGGCGATACTTTGGTAGCCGCATTAACTAATGCGTGCAGGGATTGCTTGGTAAGCTTTGCATCGTCACCCAAATTGCGTTGCAACAATTCACTGTTAATGCACACATACAAATAAAATACACCAGCACCAAACCCTGCTTCACCAATGTGGGCGGAACCGGAGTCTTCATCTGTATTATTTAAATCATCAACGGCGGTAAAGTAATCGTCCTCAACGGCGACTTTGTGAATGGTGATAGCGTGGGCGACTTGAACAGCGGCTTCCATGTTGAATTCTGGTTTTGAAGCAAGCATGCGGCCAAACATCGCAATATCCACAGCTTGTTTTGGCTTGCTCAGCAGCTTTAATTGCTCTTCGGTGGGTGCGACTCCGGAGCTTGCGAGCTCAGCAACTAAAGCATCAATTGCAGTTTGTTCTTCAGGGCTAAAATGCACTAACTGCTCAACATGCAAATCTTGATTATTTTCTATTTTCTTGTCTGACTTTGATTTACCAAATTGGCTAGCAATCAGTTTTGCCCACTCGCGCGCTTTTTTCTCATCAATACCTTTTGCTTGAAGGGCATTAAATATTTTTATGCCCATCTCTTTTGTGCGCACACCTACATGGCCCCCCATAGCCGCTTCAAACTCATCTGAAGTACGCCACGCTCGCTTCAAACTTTGTGAGGAAATGCGTAAGCGGTTGGCATCACCAACAAAGGCTTTAAAAATGCCTGAGGTATCATCGCGGTTTAAATTTGATGGTGGGTAGCTCACTAAAAGGTGCAACTGAATAAAACGTGACATATCTCTCTCCATGTTTTGAACTAAGATTATTTACTAAAAATCAAGCTGGTGTTTTGGCTGGCCAACGGAAGGAATACGCCCATTCTTTTTTTGTTTTATCCCCCCAATACAACAGGTCATTGGCGATTTGGTGCACATTTGCTTGATATCCAATGATGGGTAAAGCTCGGCGTAAATTTAAAAACACATCATCAAGTGTTGGTGCTTCGAGTAGCCGCCGAAAACGTAATACAGAAAATGCTGGGCGTTCACCTTCTGACATGATTTCTGCAAGCTTACGACTGTCATTGAATTTCACATGCGCTAACAACCCTACAATTGCTGCCAAGCGTTCGTTTTGCAAAGGTGAAGCATCTTCTGGCCACCCAGAATTTAGAGCTTGGCGATAAAAACGTTGATAGGAAGCAGTTAAAGCCACCGCCGTTAAATTATGGGCTCGGCGTAATTCTGCCCGCCCGCCTTTATCATTTTCCAAGCCTTGCCACCATCGCAAAAGCAAATGCCCTATAGCAGCTTCTGGATGAAACGAAATTTTTTCGCTCATATCTCTCTCCTTACAGCTTTAGGCTGCATCCTGTTTAGATTTTTTGGTCTTTTTGTCGGCCTTGGCAGGTTGTAGTCCCAGGGCTTCTTTTAACTTGTCACCGCGTAGGCTTGCACACAAACGGTTATAGGCTTCTGCCGTGCGGCGTGGGTTTTGTTGTGCAATGGGGGCTGCGCCGACCAGGTCAGCGTCAAACAAACGAATAGCGGTCTTAATTAAAAGATCGCGCCATTGTTCACGTAATGGGGTAAAAACAATATCTTCATCTTCTTCTCTCGCCTGATCGATCAGTGAGCGTAGCAGCTGATAAAAACCATTTTCAGTTTGTGACCAAAAGCTAGCATCAATGAAAGCGTAATCGCCACGCGCATCAACACCATCACCAAACCAAGACGATTTAACTGCACTACGCAAATAAAATGCCGCTAAATCCACTGCTTCTAACCAACGTTGAATTTCACGTTGAACCGAATGCTGTTCATACTTATTTTTTTCTGATAAACCATAAAGCGGCAGCGTAGATTCATACCAGCAACGCGCTTTCATGTTGTCCATATCATAGCCAAAAGCGTACAGACGACATTGCTTGCCTTTTAAGCGTTGCGACTCTAAAACATAGGAAACTATGGAGGCTGGCTGAACATTCTTTTTATTACCTTGCAAACCTAAGGACCATGCCAGCCAATGTTTGTAACCAATTCCACCGGGCTGCGGATGAAGCGGCAACATTTCTCCCGGTTTGTTTTCATAGTAAGGCGACAGAGAATGCCTCCACCCGCCCTTATAGTCGAAACCTTTGGCTTTAGTAATATAGCGCTCAACCAAGAACTCAGACTGGCGACCACAACAATCACATTCACCAGCAGAAATATGATCTAAATCCAAACGAATTCGGCGTGGGGTTCCCCAGAAATTGTGCGCGGGGTGAACTTGTATGGGTGTTAATTGCCCACCTTCTGCTTGAAGGGTTTTCATTTCATTCACCCAAGGAAAACTATATTCAAGGTCTGTTTTCGTCGAATCACCATTGGCGGCTAAAAAATCAGAATGTTTTTGAATGTTCAACCAAACCGTTTGCCATAAGGAATTAGTATCACCTGCAATAACAAGTGTGGTTAATGGGCCACCACCTCGGATAGAGGTATTGTGTCCAGCGCCACCACTTGGGGCGTTTGTTTGTAATGTAAATAACGCGATAGCAGAACACCCCAAACATAGTGAATTCACTGTATTGCGTTTAATAAAGTGGTCTTTGTTTTCTTTTAACGTATTTTCACCCGGCGCTTCGATTAAAAGCGCGGAAATAGAATTAAAATTTTTATCTTTAGCTCCTGCCGTCCGCAAGTCAAAATCCTGCATAAATCTCGCGCCGTCACCATCAAACAAAAATGCTTCATGCACTGGCTCAAACCATTTTTTTAGTTCTTCAACTGATGGTGGCTGCTCATTCCACTGTTTCCACTCAATTTCAGAATCCATCGGTGTGGTGGTTTGTACCAAGCCAATTAAAAATTGAATAAGTGCGCCATTAAAATCTGGGCGACGCGCATCTAGGGCAACAATCGTTGGATCTGTTATTTGTAATGGTGTAATCCAATCCTGTTCGCCATTACTTCTACGTACCGGAATCCACGATTCATCTAATAAATTCATTCACTCATCGCTCCTTTGAAATTATTTTCATTCACCATCTGTAAACCTGTGTTGGCGCTGTATTCCCATTTCAATAACTGTGCAGCTTTGTTTTGATCTGATGTCCATGCTTGTGCAAGCCAGCAACCAGTTGAACTTTGCTCAAGTGGTAATAACAATGACCATTTACCCTTGTCTGGCAGGGTTTCCAGTACGCGTTCATATTCAGCCAATTGATTGTCTGATGCGGGCAATTTCACTTTGTCAATTAACCGCTCGGCAATTTTTACCGTACTATATGCCCACGCATGATTGCGTTTTACCCAAGGTACTAAGTGCTCATTCTCCCAACGCGCTAAAAACACATTGATACTCTGCTCACCTAACCGCGAAGGAGTTTTGGCTTCATTCCACCAATCCATTACATTGCCGCGCTTATAGCCAGATACCAGTGTGAGGGTGTTGTTTTTGGCGTGACTGGCATCGGCCATTTGCTGGCCTTGGACAGTTAAATTCGCTTGCTGCAACCCCTTTGGAATTGCTGAGTCATCACCAAATACGGATTCAATTAAATTGCGTGCATCCTGCGGCATAGTGAAGCTACCTGACTGCAATATTTTGGCGGTTAACCAAAGCTGGCCGTGATCGGGATACACAAACCCCGCCTTAGGTAATACGTTTTTTACCCACATTTCTGAAGGCTCATCTGTCCACTCGGGAGCATAAATCCATAAACAAGGTTCGCCACGTTGGTCAGCCGCACCATCTGCCAATAACCGATCACCTTGTACATCTCTGCTATGACGACGTAACCGCCCTGCTCTTTGTAATAACCGGTCGATAGGTGCAAGATCAGAAATAAGCAAATCAAAATCTACATCCAATGATTGCTCAATAACTTGCGTAGAAATCACTAGCTGACCTTTACGTAACTCATGAGAACTGGATTTGCCAAATTTTTGAAGAATTAACTCTTCCACATCCAGCCGATCACTCAAACAAAAACGTGCATGAAATAAAGTGATGTTCTCAAGAGGAATTTCATTCTCGAATAACGTATAAGCCTCTAATGCGTCCGCGATAGTGTTACGAATCCAACATACACATTGCCCTGTACTTAATGCCGAAAGTACAGCACTTTTCACTTGTGAAATATCATGCTGATAATCCACGGCAACAGTGCGAGTTACCGCTTCGCGTGTAGCTAAAGGTTCTTGATGTAACTGATTTGGGTTTATTGTCTGCCACCAAGTGGCAAGTGGATAGGCTTGATCAGTGATTAGTGGGCACGATGCATTACGACCTTTGGCATAGGCACCCAATAGCTTCTGCTTCATATGCACAGGCAAAGTGGCGGATAACAAAATAGCACTGCCGCCAGCACGCGCATGAAACTCCAATAAAACTTCTAATACCCCTTGCATGTAGGCGTCGCATGCATGAACCTCATCCACAATAAGAACTTTGCCAAACAGCCCCAGCAACCTAAGCGATTGGTGCTTGCTGTGCAATACACCTAATAGTGCTTGGTCTATGGTTCCTACGCCTACCTGGGCAAGTAATGCACGTTTATTGTGATCAGCAAGCCATGCGGTGCAACGTGCGCTGGCCGTTTCGTCTTCTTGTTCAGGATCATTTTCGGAATTGGATGCCTGAATAATTGTTTTAGCAAAATCATCCACTAAGTTACGGCTACCATGGGCTAACACTAAATTGGCGTCATCCACAAACAGCTTTGAGTAAACATTTGAAACGCGCTCATACATCGCATTTGCAGTCGCCATTGTGGGTAAAGCCACAAAAATTCCGTCTGCATTACCTGACTCCATTAAGCGATAAGCTAAGGTAATAGCTGCCTCAGTTTTACCCGCGCCGGTTACATCTTCCAGCAGAAATATTTGGGGTGATTTTTGGATATCGACGTTAATCGCCCATTGCTGTAATGGCGAAGCTGTATGAATAACAGGAAAGAGATCTTTAAAACTTAAATTTTTTGTAATAGCACAAGGAACCACACCGCTATCGCTAAGTGCGTCTTTAGCCTTTAGCTGAGCTATAGCCCAGTAATCTTGTAACGGGATAGCCTTATCCCGATATGGGAAATATTTTGTATTTGATCCAAGCCAATCAGCTAAAACTGCAACACCCGTAAACCACCACGACAATGCTTGGCTTGTTTTTTCAAACTGTAGCAGAGCTATATGAGAGCAAAAATGTTTTACGGATTCCGTTAAAAATAGTGTTTTTAGCTCTTCGGTAAAAGCCTGAATTGCTTTGCGATCTTTTTTGCTGAAATAATCATCGCTGGGATAATTCGACTGTGCAGCCTTTGGTGGTTGTCCATGATGCCCAGTTACCGCACGCATCCAATAATCCAAACTACTCTGCTGTGCACCAATAAACCATCCGTCTTCCATAGCCTGATCTACAAGCCGGTCATTCCAATACCACTGCCCTAGAGAATCATGGCGCTCGCTATATAGTTTTTCCTGATTTGGATTTCGCCCTTGCAAGTTTTGGAACAGTTCAGTTTTTTGTGATTGAAATGCTTCACTAAACTTACCCAAATCATGTAGTGCTAACCAAAACCCAGCCCAATTTAGCCAGTCTTCTTTACTGCAATTTAACTGCTCACAAAAAAACGTTGTTAACGCATCAGATTGCGATAAATATTCTATTCCTACTGCCGCTACGTCCAAACAGTGATAGGGCAGTAAATGATAATCTGGTCCATCATGTTCCAGATCACGCTTGGCTTTACCCCAGTATCGAAAATAAGTAGCTGTTTCAGTCACAATTTGTCTTTTCCAATTTCATATGTTCTCATCATCTCACCCCTAAGTCCTAAATCCTGAGACTCAAACATATTTTTTCAGTGTTGCTTCCAGTGCTTTTTTGACTTGTTCACGTAGCGATTCCGGGCTTAGTACTTCAACATCACTGCCAAAACGTAGAGTGTCGCGGATGAGTTCTCGGGTGTCACTGTAGGGAACGGATAGCTGATATTCGCCTTGCTCGGTCCATTGGCTTTGCTGATCAGGATGCCAGTTTTCGCGACTAACGCGTTTGGAAATAGCTTTGGAGAATTTGAGTTCTGCAATCCCTTGAACTTGTCCGGCAAAAATACCGTAACCCGGTGTGACATGGGCATTGAGTTGTTCGATTTCGATATCTTTGGCGGTGTCTGTTATTTGTTTGCTGTGACAAATCGCATCGACCGAGAAAGTACGTAGTGCTTGTCGTTTATGACACCATGCATCGAGATACCAATTATCACGGTAGTAAACGAGGCGTTGTGGGCTGATGACGCGGGTTTCAGTGCTGTCGGTTTGCCATTGCCAGTAGTCTATTTCCAGTTGCTGTCTGGCGAGTAAGGCGTGGGACACATTGATAAAGTGGTCAGGTTCGCACAGGCGTTGCCATTGGGTGGCGACTTTGATTCGGTGTTGCCAGTCATGCTGGCTGATGTGTTGTTTGGCAAGTAGTTGATGCAGTCGTTCGGATACGGGGTGCAGTAGTTGTTTAACGACTTCAGGCTGGAGTGTTTCGCTGAGTTGTTCAAGCAGGGCCAGAGAGACGATTTCTTTGGCGCTGAACCATAAACCAGGCAGTTCGTATGTTTCACCGGATTTCAGATCATAAAAATAGCCTTGGCCTTTACGATTTTTAAGCGGTGCGCCTAACACGTCACATAGGTAGTTACGGGCAATATTAAAAGTGTTTTTGCTGAACTCGAACTCGTTAAGAATATCGTTTAACGGTACCGGATAACGACGAATAGAGAAATACTTGTGTAATTCGTATATCCGCTCAAAATCCATAAACATTACCATCCATTGCTAACTACTCTTACCTTTTCGGATATGAGTTAATTTAAAGCCGATTTAACATCAAGTTAAAATCAACAATATCATCTTATATGGAAATTCATTAGTGTTCTTTACGATAATGTTTTTTCCTTTCGAGATCACCAACTGGATATTTTATTGGAAATATCATGGTCTTAAATTTGGGGGAAAGGTCAATTTTTACGTAAAAACAAAGAAGAATATTTTTCAGCACAAGAAGCTTCTGATCCCACAATAGCAGTTGTCTGGGCTGGAGAAAGTATTGATGCCATAACCGACATTACAGAAGCAGGTAAAATAGTTCGAAGAATTATTAGTTCTGCTGAAAATATATTAAATTAATTACTGTAAATTTTCATAACATACTGGTGAAGAATATTTGTTGGCATTTCCAAAAGAATTCTCTTCAAGAGCTAATAGAATATGTTTTTTTAGAATTGGAAGATGGGATATTTCGAGATCTTTGACAGCGCTTAGTAATGTAACTGAATTGTTTTTTGCTATTTCAGCTATAAAGTCTATTTTGTGTTGTTGACGGTCTAATTCTTTAGCATAATGGTCAGAGAATTGTGAATAACTTATTTCTTTTAGATGCCATTTCTTTCTAAGCGAAGTAGAAGGACATAGTTGTTTAATCCATTCATCATATTCCAGTTCTGATTTTTTCAAGCCTCTTGGCCAGATACGATCAGCAAATAATCGAATACCATCATTTTTGTGCTTCTCTTCATAAATACGTTTTAACTTGATGGGATCATAATTAAATTCCATTAATGCTCTCCCTTGATAAAATCTCTACAAGTTAGTTTTTATTTTATTACATATACCTAGCAGTTGCTTAACCTCAGTTTCATTCAATCCCGTAGCACATAAGGCGACCTTGGCTATATTTTCCCCTTCAGCAGCTAACTCACGACCTTTTTTAGTCAATACCATCGATTTCACTTTGTCATTACCTGGAACAGCCTCTTTTATAAGGTATCCATTTGACTCCAGTTTTTTTAAAACGGGTGACAAGGTCGCTTTACTCAAACCAACCGCTTTCGCGAGATTTGTTGGCGACGCACCATCGTCCTGCCACAAAGCCATCATTACTACAAATTGTGGATAAGTTAGCTGATGCGGCTTTAAGAGCTCTGCATAGGCTTTGGTGACCTCTCCACTCGTTGAATAGAGGGCATAACAAACCTGATCTTCAAGTAATGGTCCCATTGGCATCCTGTGGTTTTAATAGGTACTTGACTTACCTATTAACTGGCAATATTGTTAGGGTACGAACATTTCGCAATCAAACATTAGGATACCGCACATGAAAACTTATTATTTAGTATTTTTAGTGACACTCAATTTGTTAATGCCAATTCACCTATCAGCGAATGAAATGGCAGCTGGCGATAATTATGTACCAACTTTAATTACAGATACCCCCTATGAAGGCCGTCAGTTGGCCATCAAATTGGTGCGAAAAACAATTGGTACTATTCAAACGGATGCTGCTGCCAAACATCGAGTAAGAGCAAAATATGCAGAAGATCCTGCACTTTTAATGGATGCCGCCGAGCTTGTGGCAATTGAATTTAAAACCATAGCCATTGCTAACGACTACTGGCGTAAGTAATCAAGCAACTTTGTTTGGATTATGTGTGTGGTTAGGCTGAAGAAGGCCTAACCTGGTTTTCCATCAGGTCTGGGTTTTGTTAGTATCGGAAAATAAATAATGACATACAGGGTGTAAGCCGTAACCCAGGCAATCACGCTAAACCATAGCCAAAAATAAATTTGCGTTGGTAATAACCAAATCATAATGGTTCGGGTTATTCCCACGGCAATAATCAGGACAAAGGCCAAGGACATTAATCGTTTTGGTTTTAATGATCTGCCGCTGTGTCCCAGTGACACTCTGGACATCATACTGAGGATCATTGTGCCCATAGCCCCTGCGGTTAAGGCATGTATGGCGATGCTTTGGTTGATGTTTAGCCCGGCATGGTGCCCGGAAAATAACAGTAGCCCCAGCGAAATAAACCAATAACCAATATGCAAAGACCATAGCAGTGGCACATTAAAGGTGATCCAAATTTTCCATCTGAATACACGGATAAAAATCAAAACAGCCGAAATACCAAATAAAACACTCAGAACACTGGCTGGAATAAAGCGGGTCAGGGTTAAAAAATGCAAAGCAAATAGCAGCCAAACACTTATCAGGGCATATTTATCCAGCCATGGGATATTGTTCACTTTGTTAGTTTGCGTGCCATTGGCGGTGAACATTGGAATAACGCGACCGCCGAGAACCGTCATTAATAACGTAATGAGCAGCACCGCACTGATACTGCCTGTTTGTTGAATATCATGGCGATCCATTGCCAGGCCTATGTGCATTAATGCATTGCAAACAGTCAGTAATAACAGCATCGGTATAAAGAATAAACTTCTGGTTTGCCTGACTTGTATGATGGGTTTCGCCAATAACCAGGCACTGACAGGTAAAAAGCTTAAATCAACTGTCATCACCAGCCACAATGGCAGCCCGGAACCAAATAACAAAACCAGCCTTCCTGCCAGCCATAACACAACAATGATAAACAAGGTTTTGCCGTGGGGTGCCCGCTGTCCTGTCCAGCTCTGAACCGCGGTTAATAAAAAACCGATAATGATGGCTGCGACGAATCCAAACAGCATTTCATGGCGATGCCAAAACAAGGAATTGCCATAGAAATCATGTTCAACATAACCGTTTAAAACCAATCCCCAAAGCAGCATCGCAAACGCACTGAAACTGGCACCAAATAAAAATAACGGTCTGAATGCCTGACGAAATAATGGCAGGATGGCTTGTTCATGCTCGGATAATTGACTGGCTTTTATCATGGTCTCGCATCCTGTTGGTTTGGTCTATCAGCAAAGCTCTACATGGCCTGTTATGTTTCTGCATGAGCGGGATAGTGAATCGCCTCCTCATGTAAAACCGCCCCTTTGGTTAATTTTGCGGGTTTGATTTGGTCCTTATTCATCAAATGAAAGACCTGTTCTCCACGGGCAAGCAAATAATCGGCAACGATACGACGGTGACAACGCCACCAGACCGCTTCTGAACACATTAAGACGCAGCATTGTTTGCGACCTAATTTAATGAGTTTATCCAAGCTTTTTTGAAAATCTTCTGTAAGTGCGTAATCAGCATAATTT
>JAMDEF010000115.1 GCA_023488305.1 Gammaproteobacteria bacterium
AAACCAATAATCGTGATGGAAAAAATTGAAAAACCAGCCTCACCAGTTAATGTTTGGTATTGGCCATTCAGAACAAGATTAGTGCTGGTTCCAATTAAGGTAAGTGTTCCACCCAAAATAGCGGTGTAACTTAGCGGGATCATAAGTTTTGATGGATTAATATTAATTCGTTTACACCAGGCGAGAAGTCCTGGAACCATAGTAGCTACCACAGGCGTGTTATTTAAAAACGCACTGAGAAAAACTACCGGGGTAAACATTCTAAGATAAGATCCACGTATGGATTTTGGCGAGCCTAACAGGGATTTCACAAAAATATCTACGCCACCAGAAGCATGCAAACCAGCAGCAACAATGAACATGGCAGCTACAGTAATTAAACCTGCATTACTAAACCCGGCTAATGCCTGTGGACCATTGAGAATACCGGTTGCTAATAACACTGTCATCGCCGTGATCATGGCGATATGTGGTCTGACTCGAGTAAATGTCAGCACCAATAAGACTGATAATGTAACAGCGATGGTAAACCAGCCTTGCCAACCCATTTTTTACCTCAAGAAATTTTCAAAGTGCTAATAATGACAGGTTTATAAATAAGTGGAATTAATAAGCAAGAATATATATATATTAAAAAACTATATACAGAGCGTCATTACCATAAAAATTAATTAAATACATGTAGCCTCTTTACTCAGGATTATCATTGTTTATTGTTTTTTAGCTGGTTAAATTCAACGCGCTTAACACCGCCTTCCATTCATTAATGCTCTTCTATTAACAAATTAAATCACCCATTTTTCATCTTTTCGTTCTTACAAACCCCGCACTTTTATTCACTTAACATTTCAGTGAATAAACAATCCATTTTTTATTGGTTCGCATTATAAAGGCGCTTTTTTAGTATCTCCCTGCACTTAACACAACAGGAGATAGCACAGTGTCATTTAAACTCAAACTTCTTACACAAAATCTGTTTTTGGCTGGATTAGTCAGCACGTTTCCCTTAGGCGTCCATGCTGCTGATAGTGAATCCGAAGCACGAATTCAGAAACTTGAACAGCAAGTAAACCAACTGATCGAGAAACTGGCCGCGCAGAGCGCGCAAATAAATCAGCACCAAGAAGACATAAAAGAAACCAAATCTGTCACCAAAGGCGCCGTAATTGCCAAAAGCAATGGACGAAGCTTGTCATTCGAATCTGCTGATGGAGCATTTAAAGCGCAAGTAGGCGGACGCTTGCAACTAGATGCTGCTGCCCATAAGGAAGACAATATTCTTTTGGGTGACGGCACAGAATTCCGTCGTGCTTTCTTAGATATTCGCGGCAATGTTTATGAAAACTGGAACTATCGCTTTCAATATGATTTCGCTCGACCAAGTGGCACCGGAGAAAATGCTTCTGGTGCGCGAGGGATCCGTGACGCCTATATCCAATATACGGGGCTGACTCCAGCAATTACTGTAGGGCAATTCAAACAGCCGTTTGGATTGGAACATCTGATCAGCAGTTTACACACCACCTTTATTGAACGTGCATTAACCAATGTGTTTAATCCGGATCGGGCGATAGGTCTTGGTTTGAGCCATGGTGGTCATAACTGGAGTGCATCTGCAGGCGCGTTTGGCGAAAAGTCAGAGGTGGATCCTGGCGAAGAAGGTAACGAAGGTTGGGGACTGGTCGCTCGTGGCACATTTAACCCGATTATTGAGAAAAATAAACTAATTCATCTGGGTGCAGCTGTTCTGCATCGCAATCCTGAAGATGGTCAGTTACGTTTTCGTGAGCGTCCAGAAGCCAATATTAGTGGTGTTCGCCTGATTGACACTGGTGTTTTAGAGAATGTGGATGACTTCCAACAATACGGTCTGGAAGCCGCAGCAGTATTTGGACCTCTGTCAGTACAAAGTGAGTACATCAATACACGCGTTCAGCGTGCTTCAGCTTCAACTGATCTTGATTTCAATGCCTGGTATGCCTATGCCAGCTATTTCCTGACGGGTGAGTCTCGCGGTTACAAAGCTAACACTGGCACATTTGATCGTGTGAAACCTAATTCAACAGTGGGTCAGGGCGGTATCGGCGCCTGGGAACTTGGTATTCGCTACAGCTCAGCTGATCTTAACGACAGCAGTTTCATCGGCGGTGAACAGGACAACCTGACCTTTGGGGTGAACTGGTACACCACTGACAACATCCGCCTCTCAGCAAACTACATAAAAGTACTTGATGTAGACCGTCCAGGTAATCCAGCCGATGGCGAAAAACCGGATATCGCTTTAGTACGTGCACAAATTGATTTTTAAACAACCAACTTGAATTTTGGAGAAAAAATGAAACTGAAAACCTTAATTAAAACTCTGCCATTCGCTATCAGCATTGCTGTGTTTTCTGGCGGTTCACTGGCGAAAGATATCGAACTATTAAATGTCTCTTATGACCCGACCAGAGAGCTATATCAGGAGTTCAATCCGTTATTTGCCAAACATTGGAAACAGCAGACGGGCGATAACGTCAAGATTA
>JAMDEF010000004.1 GCA_023488305.1 Gammaproteobacteria bacterium
ATGAACGTTTTGGTGAGTTTACGGTAGCTCCCATGCCAGTTATTGGGCGAAGTGAGATGCCCAATGTGATTGCTCCATCTTGGGCCTGCCTCCTACCCCAAGGAAGCAGCACAATAGAGCCATCTTTTTTGAGTACAGGAAGCATAGCTTTAGGGTTCGGAAAGTACATCCGCATATAATCATCGCTGTATTGGAAATGCGCTCCACCACACATCAGATCGTTTTCCTATGACCGGAGGGTTTCCAAGCTGGAGCAATCACATTGGGCATCTCACTTCGCCCAATAACTGGCATGGGAGCTACCGTAAACTCACCAAAACGTTCATTTATAAGATCTACTGCTTGGTTAATTTTTTCGCGTTTATTTTGGTAGGTATTATCTAAAAATAAGTCGGGCTGCCTGCATTCAGTTGGATTTAAGGCGGTGATCTGCACCTGCCTTGCTGTTTGGCCTGACCAGTATTTCGTAATAAATTGATGACTGAGTTCAAATATGACTTGACCGTCATCTGTTGTGTAATCAATTTTTACTTTCGTACCAAGCCAGCCATTTTCGGTTTTAATTCCTATAAAGAAGTGATTAGATTGAAAACCGTGTCGGCGTAACCTAATACCAACCTTTTCAGACATGTGCTGTAAATAAATTAAAATAGTGCGTAAATCTCGGGTTCCCGGTGGCATCACCTTGCCATGCCCTATCGTCTTAGGAGCTTTCACTACAGTCGTTATGGGTTCGGGATCTTTGCCCTGTGCCATCAACCAGATACGTCTTCCTGGATTACCAAAGCGTTTGGCTAAAATACTGATTGGGATCTTCTTCATATCCCCGCATTTATAAACGCCATATTTATTTAAAAAACCACCAATACCTTTATTAATGCCACTCAGCTCTGTAACTAGTTCTCCTGCTAGTCGGTCTTCAGCCTCCCAAGGGGGAATGACGGTTAATCCATCGGGCTTATTAAGTTTGGCAGCAAATTTAGCTGTCGTTCTATCTCCACTAACTCCCACACTACATGTTAATCCTGAAGCATCACTCACCGTTTTTTTTACCTGTCGGGCAATATCTTCAGGATGACCTAAAAGACTTTGACAGCGTGTAACATCCAGAAAGGCTTCATCTACGGAATAGATTTCAAGGTCTGGAGTGATTCGCTCTAGTGATTCCATAATGATGGTAGAAACGGCAGCGTATCGATAAGGTCGGCTTGGTGCTTGGATAAGACTGGGGCAAAGTTCTCTGGCCTCTTTTAAACGCATTCCGGTTTTGACACCATAGGCTCTGGCTTCATATGAAGCCGTAATGATTGTGCTACCAAGGTTTCCATTTGTGACAGCTACCGGGCGATTGCGCCAATAAGGGTTATCCTGCTGTTCGACTTGAGCAAAGAAGCAGTTCATATCCACCAAAATTATGGCACGCTCCCAAAAATCTATTTCCGAAAATCGCATAACTCGATGTACTCAAAAACCCACAGAAAGAGAAAATATAGAGAACAATCGCGCTTTGATCAATTTGATTTTTGTGAAGGGGTCACCTGCCTCATCATTAATTCAAAATGGCTTTAAGTTGCTACCTGAATGGCGGCAAATGTGAATCCATTCGAAATAAATGCTAATTAATGCTTAACGAATCCATTGGCATGGCATTACTATAAAAATGAAATTTACTTCAGCAGATCAAGGAGCGATCAAGATGCTAATTCTGACAAGACGAGTCGGTGAGGTGCTTGTAATTGACGATGATATTAAAGTTTATATCCTTGGTGTTAAAGGCAATCAAGTAAGAATTGGTATTGACGCTCCAGATGATATTTCAGTGCATCGAGAAGAAATCTACAAGCTCATACAATCACAAACAGACAAAGCCTAAATCACAAGCAGTTACCTGCTTTTCGAAAGCCCGCATCATTAGCAGCGGCTTCACTCACAAATTCGACGATATTGCTTGGGCTAACCAAGTCATAAGATGGACAACCACTGGGCAAATGATAAACCCGACTGTTTTTGTTACCTCTTATGGGATTGTTTAATTCAGGGCTTTTTACCTGGATAAATGCCTGAGCTCCTTTAGCGGTATTCTTATGGCCTAATTCCCAAGTCTTTTCACCCGTCACGAACGGATTAGAGTGTCCCATTAGTTTCGATATTCGGAAATCACGTATTAATTCCCATTCTGAGACTGGATAAGCTTTATTCCAAGCCATCAATAGCCGTTGTTGCTGCTTAGAAATATTCAAGCCGTACCGGTCATGCATGTAAAAATACACTCTTGCTAGCATTCCCTTGATTTCGTCACGAGGCTCAACAATTCTTGTCTTGAAGTCGACTTTAAAATCACAAGCCCCATGTTGTATGGGAGTGGCTGGTAAGACTCCGAAATTGAAATTCTGTCTATCTGAGTTTAACTCCCCAACCACTGGCGTGAGATTATGTAAATCAGCTTCCATGATGTTAAAAATTGGGTCGGTTTGTTTACAGTTTGACCGACCACCATTTTGCCAACATTGACGAAATCAAG
>JAMDEF010000044.1 GCA_023488305.1 Gammaproteobacteria bacterium
AAATTGATCAGCAAGTACTGCGTTTGATAAGTATCTCTATGCTATGGTGACCACTGTAATATTGACGGGTGGTCAGTTTTAAAAATCCATGTGACTTCTTCAAAGAAATGCTTTCCCCCGCCAGTAATCTGATGTTTTTCCATTTATAAACTTTCGCGGTGGTCTTGCCTTTGCTTTTGACATGCCAGACTCGATAATCCACTACCAGTTCTTGCGCTTGGCTTGTTTTAGAATTGATTGATATCTGCATTTCCAGCTTTTCACCTAACTTAAGGTGTTGCCCGGTTAATACGAAATCAACATTTACCGCTGGCTTCTCACTGTAGCCCAGTAATGGGAACACAGCCGGGTTACCTGACTTAATCAAACTACGAAGCCCGTGACGGATAATCCAGCGACGTTGTGGTGTGGGATTTTTCAGCCACTCGCGACATAAATCAATTACGCGCTGAGGATGATCTTTACTTATATCGTTTAAATTATTGGCAACGGATTTTTGAACATATTTGCTTGTGTCATCTTTGAGTTGATTGAGTAATTCAAATACAGGCTGCGGGTTTTGTTGTAACGCCTTTAAATGTCCTCCCCATGGCAGTCTTGGTCGCATTCCTTCTGAGGCAAGTCGCCGCACATGCTCGTTTTCATGCTGACACCAGAGCAGTAATTCTTTATAAGTCAACTCAAAATGCTGCTCGATATAGGGTCTGATGGCAAATTCTGCAGTAAATAAAGGCGTCAGGTGCTTCAATAAATCCAAGGCTATTTCAGGCTGCTGTAAACCTTGTTTACCAGCATAATCGATTAAGGGCCATGCCATAAAACTATGCCATCCCTTATCGATCTCCCTGTCAGGCCAGTTATTGGCAAGTTGTTTAAGCCATTGCGCATTCACTGGATAATTGTCATCCAATAACGTAGCCAGAATCTCACTGAGATGACTGACCCGGGTTTTCAGTGGCATGGATTCTAGATCATCAGATGCCTGCTTTACGAAATCTTCAGCAGCAAATGTCAGTTGATATTGCTGAATTAATTCAGCCAACCTTTCAATAGCATTTGGGTTGATATGATCTTTTAGTAATGGTGTTGTATCTGATGCAATAGACGGTTCGGAACTTGCCATCTGAATTTCTCACTTTTGTCAGACATAAAAAAACCGTGGCTCGAAAGCCACGGTTTTTTATTTTACGGTATTACGGAGAGAATTAAGCTTGTTGTGCTTTTGCTCTTCTACGCATTGCCATAAAGCCCATCAAACCAGAACCGAACAACCATACTGCTGCTGGTAAAGGTACTTCTGAAGGCATTGAGGTAAATTGACCGATTAATTTAACTGTTTTGTCTTTGCCTTCTTTCAGGAAAAGTTCATCGAACAGGGTCAAATTGCCCTTTTTGTCATAGATACCAAAACCTAATAATTCAAAGTAATAATCAGTGCCAGCATAACTATAAAATTTAGTTGGAACTGAAGACAGGAATGTAGTTGTGTCGCCAGTTGGATTCACAACGTTATCTAATGAAAAGCCGTAGTTAAACGTTTCCGAGAATGCTGATGGTGAAGTGAAGTTCAACGTTAACGATAAATCTACACTATCCGCTTGAGTGCCAGATTTAATTATTCCATTATAAAAGTTCAAGTAACCGGCAACGAAAGTCTGATTAACATCAGTGTTAAAGTTTGTACCGTTGTATGTCAGTTTACTTGGATCATGTTGGCCAACAGGAATAAATCCTAAGAAATATTTAGTAGCACCTTCACCCCAAGTAAATTGGCTGGTACCTTGACCCGTTGTCACCATACCGCCAGGACCAGCAGCATTTTCAAATGTTCCAGAGGTACTGCCTTGGAATGTAGCAGCATTAGCTGTCAGCGAAGCAGCCAAAAGTGAAGCAAAAAGTAGCAAATTTTTCATAAAACTTCCTTTTCAGAAAAAAAGCAACCCGGCTATCTTTCATTAAGACCCGTGGCTTTCCGTCTCTTGGCTCACGCCAAGGTTGGCACTCAGTTAATTAATATTGTTCCCGTTACCTTCTGGAGCAATGGTGCCAATCTTAGAGGAAAAAAAACTTAAAACTACTGTACCTTGGTACTAGCTAATAACTTTTTTGAATAAAGCGATAGATTCAACGTGGCTGGTGTGTGGAAACATATCCATAATTCCTGTTTGAACCAATATGTATCCATGCTGATTCACTAATTCACCAGCATCACGTGCCAGCGTTGCAGGGTTGCAAGAAACATAAACAATCGTCTCAGCTCCCAGATCGGCAATTTGACCGAGCACTTCAAAAGCACCACTTCTCGGTGGGTCTAATAACACTTTAGTAAACCCGGCTTGCGCCCAAGGATAATCTTTAAGTTGTGTCGTGGTGAGATCGGCCATTTCAAATTCAGCATTATCCAAATCGTTAATTGTGGCATTGCGCTGTGCATGGGCTACCAATGATTTATCGCCTTCAACACCAATGACACTGCTGACTCGCTTTGCCAGTGGCAGGGTAAAATTCCCTAAACCACAAAATAAATCCAAGACTCGATCATTTTGTTCTAAATCCAGTAGTTCAATCGCTTTGGCAATCATTTTATGATTAATTCCGGCATTGACCTGAGTGAAATCACCCGGTGCAAATTCCAGTCTCAGGCCGTCCTCCGGCGCATAATGCAATTGCGGTGCTTGCGGCCATAATGCACTGACGGTATCCGGACCACCAGGCTGCTGATAGATCCACAAATCATGCTGTTGACCATAGTTGATCAGTTTTTGCTTATCCGTTTCACACAATGGATCCATATTTCTAAACACCAATGCGGTATTGGCATCGTCCATGGCAACTTCTATTTGTGCGATGCGATTGTAGGCTTCAAGACTAGCAATCATTTTGCCCAACTCTTCCAAGCGTAAGCCAACCCGTGGATCAAGTACTTCACATTGAGTCAGTTCGGCAAGATACGGTGTGCCTTTTTCACGAAAGCCTACCAATACTTTTTCTTTTTTAGTGACATAACGCACGCCGAGTCGAGCTTTACGACGATACCCCCATAAGGGGCCAGTTAAAGGTGGCAACCAATGTTCTGGAGTAAGTTGACCAAAATGTGACAGCTGTTCCTTCAACGTATCCTGTTTCAAGCTTAGCTGAGCTTCAGGTGACATGTGCATTAAACTACAGCCCCCACAAATACCAAAATGTTGGCATTTGGGTTCAACGCGATCTGCTGACGCATTTTCGACAGAAACTACTTTGGCTTCGTCATATTTTTTATGTAGCCGGGTATACATGAAAAAGACATTCTCGCCCCCCAATGCCCCATCAACAAAAACCGTTTTACCGTCAATTCTGGCAATGCCACGACCATCATGTGAAAGGCTTTCTATATAAGCCTGGACAGCTTCTGCAGGAAGCCGTTGTTTGTGATTACGTCGTGCCATTTATTCAAACCTATAAACTGAAATTACATAAAAAAAGTCCGGCTATGCTTTTGCATAACCGGACTTTCACTTGTTTAGAAAATTATTTTTGTTGCCAACTGCCGCCTTGTTGGAACCACCAGCCTTTGGCTGCGTTACTAATCCAACGTCTGGCAAAGGTTTCCTGAATATCAGATTCCCATTCTGGATGACCATTCGCACGGGCGATTTCAGCATACAGTGCTTTACGATCCTGATTCTCTTCAGCAATCAGTGTATTTACTGTATTACGATCTTTAAGTGGCACTGCTGAAGCTTCCCGTAAGGTAATCAAACCGTTACTAGTCAGGCCAATAGCACCTGTTTGATAAAACGGATGTAACTGCTCATGGCGTTGTTTCATTTTAGCCTGCAGGGCATTGATTGCCGGTGAGTTAATATTCAGATTAACTTCTGCTTGAGCAGGCGATACCAGCCAATTCAAAAGCTGCATCGCGATCGGTAATGTTTGTTTCAACTCGCTAGTATCTTCCGGAGAAGTGGATTTCGGCTGGGTTTGAACTTCACGTCCCCAGACGTCTTCAATGATTCGGTCTGCGGCTTTTTCAGCAGCGGCAGCAGGAAAATAAATATTTATCGTGACGCAGGAAATCAGCATAAAACCTGCTGTGCTTCCCATTAACCATTTTAATAAACGCATTCGACTTTCCTTTATTGAATAACTGGTCCGTCACTTTGACGAACCGCTTTTAACCTGGCTATTAATTCAGGCCAGTCCACTTCCCGGGTGTAGCCCACCACATTAATCCATGGAGGAAGACCGCCACCTTTCACAATATAGTAACCCTGCTCGCTAGCTTCGACACCATCCATCTGACAAACTGAATTCATCAATCGACAACTTAGACCAATTTTTTGATAGGAAAAATCTTCAAATAAGCCCATAAATCCGCGCGATAAAATTGCCGAAGGTCCACCACCGACTTGCGAAATATTATTTACAGCCCGCTGACTGATTCGCCGTCTTCCGGGGTCTTTTTCCGGCGTCATAAAGACCGCGTCGAACTGCACTGGCTCCCAGTTTGATAAGCGTAGATTATGTATCTTGCCATCAATTTTGCCGCTTATATTACCAAAATCAAAGGTGCTGGTGAGGGTCTGCAGATCTAAACGACTAATATCAATATTGGCGTATAACTGCGGCAAACTGCCAAATGGCTGCTGTAAACGTAAATCTCTGATGACAGTAGTGCCATCGAATATTTTCAGCAATAACGCACCGTCTACAGTAATCACTTCATCCCGGTAACTGACATTTGGAATCATGCCGGACAATTTCCCCTGTAACTCAGGCCATCCCATCAAGCTGCTTAATTGATCCATGGATACCGGACTGAGCAACCCTTGAAATTGCCATTGCATCCCTTGTTCTCCAGCCAAACTGAGCTGGAAATTATTCAGTGATAATTCCCCATCCAGAATTGGTACTGATAGATTATCAGTTAAACGAATCTGATTCTGACTGACTTCAGCCATTAATTTCGATCCGCTGAGTGGTAAAGACAATACCGAAGCTGATTGCCAGCTTAAATCTATCGGCAAAACGGCAGCCTGGGTGGTCCAACCCAGCTGACCGTCCAGCTTCTCAATACTGAACCGCCCTGCCTCATCGGTAATACTGACGGAATGTAAATCCATAGTGAATTGATATTGTTCAGTTTGCCATTGCACATCGGCTTTAAGTTGTCCGGTCGTTTGTAAACGACTTAGCGATGAACCTGGAAAAAAGGGTTGTAACCAACCTTTATACAGAGAATCTACATCATCACTATTAAGCGCCAGTTGTAGGCTGGTTAATTGCAAAGCTTTGCCTTGTAGCTGCCCTGTTGCCTGAACAGACTCTCCCTGTTCTAATCCAAAACGGTTTACCTGCCACTGCAGAACATCTTTAGCAAAACGGCCTTCACTGTGAATGGTTACTGGTTGCTCGGCCAAGTCCAGAAAGATAGGCTCAAAATAAGCCTGACCATCATCTATAGTAAGGGTTTGTTGCCAGTTCCAAGTGCTCGAATCGACTTGTAGTTGCAATGCGATTTCTGCTGCCAACTGTTCACCGACATAACTTCCGCTTGGATCAGAAAAGCCGATATTCGTTAATTTACCGACAACATCAGCCGAGTTGAGTTGTTGTTGCTGACCACTAATTTTGGCATTGATATCTGCTTTGGCATTTACATTCCATTGCGAAAGCATCGTAAGTTGCTGCTCAGTGAGATAGGTACTGACAAAATTGACCAAAACAGCCAATTCTATTTGTTGTCCGGTTAGATCGGCTTGCCACTTTCCCTGTTGGTAATTTGCCTGAAGATCTACACGACCTTGCTCTATTCGGATCCCGTTAAGTGTTAACTGATAACTTTGTTCTTCCGCTCTGGAATGAACTTTAAATGTAATTTGTTGATTGCCCCATTGTGCATGGGTGAAGTCCAATTGACCGGCCTGGCAATCAAGTTGGCCGGATAACCAGCGCAACGTATCGCAACGAAGTTTGACATTAGTCAATTGCCCTATAGGTTCAACTAATTGAACTTTTCTGGCACTGGCGGTAACAGCCAGTCCAGCCGACTTAAGGGTAATTTCAACTTGCAGATCACTAATTTCAAGCTGCTCGCTTGACCACAGGCCTATCTGTATAGCGACCTGTTCTATAGCACGTACGGAGGTGGTTACCACGAGTAACAAAACCACTAAGGCGATTACATTTCTCGTGTTGACTGGCATTAGTCTGCTGGGAACACACCCGTGGAAAGATACCGATCACCACGATCACAAATTATGCAGACAATCACTGCATTGCTGACTGTTTCGGATAGACGTAGTGCAGCAGCCACACTACCACCCGATGAAACGCCACAGAAGATACCTTCTTCACGGGCAAGTCGGCGCATGGTTTCTTCAGCAACTTCCTGCTGCATATCCAGAGTGATATCTATCCGTTCAGGTTCAAATATTTCTGGTAAATAAGCTGCTGGCCAACGGCGAATACCTGGAATTTTTGCCCCATCGACAGGTTGCACACCGACAATTTGTACCGCTGGATTTTGTTCTTTTAAATATCTTGAAACGCCCATAATGGTGCCGGTGGTACCCATGGCACTGACAAAATGTGTCACTTCACCTTTTGTATCCCGCCAGATTTCCGGCCCGGTAGTTTCATAATGTGCTAATGGGTTGTCAAAATTACCAAATTGATTCAGTACCTTACCTTCTCCCATCGCCTGCATTTGCAGTGCCAGATCACGAGCCGATTCCATACCGTCGGTCAGAATGATTTCAGCACCATAAGCCCGCATTGATGCACGGCGTTCCAGACTCATGCTTTCCGGCATAATCAAAATCATTCGATAACCCAGAATGGCAGCAACCATCGCCAGAGCAATACCCGTATTACCACTGGTGGCTTCAATCAAGGTATCGCCGGGCTGAATAGCACCTCGTTGCTGGGCATGGCGGATCATGCTGGCAACAGGTCGGTCTTTAACCGATCCAGCCGGATTATTGCCTTCGAGTTTGGCCAGAATAGTATTGCTAGTATTTCCGGGTAAACGCTGCAAACGAACCAGCGGTGTATTGCCAATGAATGATTCAATGGTTGGATAGTCAGTCATTCTGGCCTTCCACTAAAACAACGTAAGCTGTGGCGTAATCACCATCGTCACTGAGACTGAGCATGGCGGTTTGGATATTTTTTTCAGATAACAATTGCTCGGCATAGTCATGAAATATCAGCTCGGGTTTACCCAGACTATTATTACGCACAGCAATATGTTGCAGGCTCAATCCATCGCGAAATCCAGTGCCTAATGCTTTGGCGGTGGCTTCTTTTGCCGCGAACCGTTTGGCCAGAAATGCAGCAGGTTGTTTGTTTTGTTGAAACTGCTCGAATTCAGTTCTATCCAGGATACGCTGTGCGGCTTTATCGCCGTACTTGCTTAACATTTCAGCTATGCGGGGGATATGCACTAAATCCGTGCCAATACCACTGATCATCCGCGACGGGCTTCCAGCATTAGTTGTTTCATTTCACGCACCGCAGTCTGAAAGCCGGTAAAAAATGAGCGAGCCACAATGGCATGACCGATATTGAGTTCAACTAATTCTTTAATGGCCGCAATAGGCTGCACATTATGGTAGTGCAAGCCATGACCGGCATTAACCTGCAATCCCAAAGCATGGGCTTGCTCAGCTGCTTTGCGAATAATCTTCAATTCTTTTTTGGCTTCTGCAGCTGAACTGGCTTCTGCATAACGACCGGTATGCAATTCAATGACTGGTGCGCCACAGGCAACCGCTGCTTCAATCTGTTTTAATTCGGGATCGATAAATAACGAAACCGTTATTCCAGCTTCTGCTAGGCGAACACATGCATCGTGCATCCGTGATTGCTGGCCAGCTACATCCAGTCCCCCTTCTGTCGTGAGTTCTTCACGACGTTCCGGTACCAGGCAGCAATCAGCCGGACGATAAAGTTCAGCAATACTGAGCATTTCATCGGTAACCGCCATTTCCAGATTCATTTTTGTTTGCAGGATATCGGCCAACATTCGGACATCACGGTCCTGAATATGCCGACGATCTTCGCGTAAATGCAGCGTAATACTGTCAGCTCCGGCTTGTTCAGCTTCAATAGCCGCCTGAATCGGATCGGGGTAACGGGTACCGCGGGCTTGTCTTAACGTAGCCACATGATCAATATTGACGCCCAGATAAATCGACATGATGTTCCTTAATTAACTGTTTTTAGTTCCGGCATAACGCTGCATTTCAGCAAACAACTGCCGGCTTTTTAGCGGTTTGCCATCTAAATAGTAATTTATTATCAAACGCATCAACTGCTTTGTTTCACTGAGGCTAACAGGATCATTCAGGTTTTCCTGTTGCAGCTGTAACAAACTAGCGCCTGAAATAATACGTTTGGTGTCATTTATTAAACACGGCTGCAATCCTAATTCTGGCTGATAACTGTAATGTAGATGCGCTTCTACCGGGTCACCCTGATTATCAGTAGTCAGATCAAGTCCATAGCCTAATGCTTCCAACAAGCGTTTTTCAAAAAGTCTTAACACCTGTTCAGGCTGCTCGGCTTGTTGCAGACCTTCTAATGCTTTTTGATAGGCATCAAACACCAAAGGTTCGGGCTGTTGTTGCGTTAACAATCTGACGAGTAATTCATTAATGTACAAGCCACACAAGGTGGCATGGCCTTGAAGCCAATATGGTGCATTGGTGGTTTCGATTTTACTCAATGTCAACAAATCACCGCGACCAAACCAGTTCAACCAAACCGGTTGGAATAATTGCAAAGGATTAGAGTGTCGACGTTTATTTTGTCGCATGCTTCTGGCAACCAGACTCAAGCGACCATAATCCGCGGTAAAAACATCCACCAGCAAACTGGTTTCCCGATAGGGACGTTGGTGTAAAACAAATGCCTGGGTGAACTCCACCGGGTCGCCTAATCAAAGATCGTCGTTGTAGCCCAGGCTTCTTAACATGCGCTCATTATCAGACCAGCCTTCGCGAACTTTGACCCATAATTGCAGAAACACTTTGCAACCAAACAGCTTTTCCATGTCTTCTCTGGAATCTTTGCCGACCTGCTTGAGCAATTCGCCTTTTTTGCCGATAACGATGGATTTCTGACCACTGCGTTCGACATAAATAACAGCGCTGATGCGAAACATGCCGTTATCATCTTCAAACTGTTCAATATCAACCGTTAATGAGTACGGCAGTTCCTGACCTAAATGACGGAAGAGTTTTTCGCGAACCATTTCGGCTGCCAGAAAACGTGAACTGCGATCGGTGAGCTGGTCTTCATCAAAAATCATTTCGCCTTCTGGCATCAACTTATAAATTGATTCTTCTAGCGATTCCATATTGATGCCACGGCGCGCTGATAACGGCACAATAGCCGCAAAATTAAACAAAGCAGCGATTTTTTCTACCTGTGGCAATAAGCTGGCTTTATCTTCCAGTTTATCGATTTTGTTCATAACCAGAATGACCGGCTTGCTGGTTTCCTGCAGTTTCTTCAGCACGCGTTCGTCTTCGTCGGTCCATTTCATGCCTTCGATAACAAACACCACAACATCGACATCTTCTACAGAGGCAGCAGCGGCACGATTCATATAACGATTCATCGCCCGTTTACCATCGCTGTGAATACCTGGCGTATCCACATAGATAAATTGGCTCTGTTCAGTGGTTTTAATACCAAGAATCCGGTGACGAGTGGTTTGAGGGCGGCGCGAGGTAATACAGAGTTTTTGTCCCAATACCCGATTAATCAAAGTCGATTTACCGACATTAGGACGACCTATAATGGCGACATAGCCACTACGGAAAGCTTGTTCTTCATTCATAATTTTGACTCGATTAGCGTCAGGGCACGTTCAGCGGCTTTTTTTTCAGCCTTACGATGACTGCTTCCCTGAGCCACGACTAATTTATTCAATAAACTCACCTGACAGGAGGCCTCAAATACGGGCTGGTTATCGGCGGATTCAATTTCTTTCACACTGTAAAGTGGTAATGGTAATTTGCGGCTTTGCAATAATTCCTGCAAACGGGTTTTCGGGTCTTTAACTGTTTCAGTGACGTCGATAGAATCCAGACGCTCATCATAAAGTCTCAGGATAAGCGGCTTGACGACATCCATACCACTATCGAGAAACAGCGCTCCTAAAATAGCTTCTAATGCGTCCGCCAGAATTGATTCCCGGCGAAAACCGCCGCTTTTTAATTCACCCTGACCGAGAATTAACACTTCACCTAATTTAAGTTCGCGTGCTATTTCTGCCAGTGTTTCACCTTTTACCAAGCTCGCCCGCAGACGGCTCATTTTGCCTTCTTTAGCCTGCGGAAAACGGTTAAATAACTCTTCGGCAATCACGAAGCTCAATATCGCGTCGCCCAGATATTCCAGTCGTTCATTATTTTTTGGAGCCGCACTACGGTGCGTCAAGGCCTGCAATAAAAGATCGTCGTTATTAAATTGAATACCAAGTTGTTGGCACAGTTTTTTCTGCTTGATGTTTATCATCGAATGGCCGGTTCCACATCCACTTCAGTGACAAAATGTCCGACTAAATCAATATGGGCGATGAATGGTTTACGCACTTCATAATCAATGACGATTTTAGTGACGTAAGTATTACTTCTGCCACGGAAGAGTTCGATGTTTTCTTTCTTAACGCTTGATATATAACCGGTGTTAAAACGACGGCTGAGTAACAGCATCACTTGTTCGTTGGTAAGTTTATTATTTTTTAATTCAGTTTCCATCGACTTCATGATTTGCAATACACCATAGTACTCCTGGTACATAGGTACTAATCGCATGGTCAAGGTGGCAAAAAATGCAATGATTGCCAGCACAATCACCCAACTGATTAACGTCATTCCCTGTTGTTTTTTCATGATGCACCTCTAATTGATAGATCGTCCCACCCTAGACCAAACAATGCCACCATCATCCCAATTCCAGCTCATCCAGATAAAAAACGCTTTGCCGACCAGATTTTCTTCCGGCACAGTTCCCCATACTCGGCTGTCATTACTATTATCGCGATTATCGCCCATTACGAAAAAGTGGCCTTCTGGAACCGTTATCTCGCCCTCCATAGACATGCGTTGCGGATCCAACAATATGTCATGTGAAGCTTCGGTTAACTGCTCCTGCTTAAGCTCGGCACGTGGCGCAATCATACCCGCCAACTCTGCAGGTTTCTCACCAGCTTGCTGCTTGATTTCCTGACCGTTAATAAACAGTGTTTTATTGAAATATCCCACTGTGTCACCAGGCAAGCCAATAACCCGTTTGATGTAGTCAATCTCAGGTTGTTGTGGATAACGAAATACCATCACATCGCCACGTTCCGGGCTACCGGTATTCAGGATTTTAGTATTAATCACTGGCAGTCTAATGCCGTAGGAAAACTTGTTCACCAGAATAAAATCACCGATATGCAGGGTCGGCAACATCGAAGATGATGGAATACGGAACGGTTCAGCGACAAATGAACGAATCACCAGCACCAATAAAATAATCGGGAAAAATGATTTGGCGTATTCAACCATCGCTGGTTCATTTTCATTGGCAGGGCGGTTGCGCGCTAACCAGAAACGATCAACTAACCATATCAGGCCGGTTATCGCGACCAGTAACACCATTATTGCTGGGAAACTCACTTGACGCTCCTTTTATGATTTCTTGGATAACTGCAAAACCGCCAAGAAGGCTTCCTGCGGCACATCCACTTTGCCGATGGATTTCATACGTTTTTTACCGGCTTTTTGTTTTTCTAGCAATTTACGTTTGCGAGAAACGTCGCCTCCGTAACATTTTGCTAACACATTTTTACGCATTGCCTTCACTGTTGAGCGCGCAATAATATGCCCGCCAATGGCTGCCTGAATAGCCACATCGAACATTTGACGGGGAATCAGTTCTTGCATTTTTTCAACTAACTGACGACCACGTGACACGCTCTGATCTTTATGCACAATCATCGATAAAGCATCAACTTTTTCGCCATTGATCAATACATCCAGCTTAACCAGTGCGGCGGCTTCAAAGCGAATAAAGTGGTAATCCAATGAGGCATAACCGCGACTGACCGATTTAATGCGGTCAAAGAAATCAATGACCACTTCATTCATTGGCAACTCATAACTTAAAGCAACCTGTTTGCCCATGTATTGCATGGATTTTTGCACGCCACGCTTTTCGATACATAACGTTATAACTGCACCAAGATAATCCTGTGGAACCAGCATATCGGCAATAACGATAGGTTCACGAATTTCTTCAACTGAGCCGGCATCCGGCAAGGAGGCCGGATTTTCAATCTTGATCACGTCGCCTTTTTTGGTAACGACTTCAAAAACAACTGTCGGTGCTGTGGTGATCAGATCCAGATCATATTCACGTTCCAGCCGTTCCTGAATGATCTCCATATGTAGCAAACCAAGGAAACCACAACGGAAACCGAAGCCTAGAGCTTGGGAATTTTCCGGCTCAAAAAACAACGACGAATCGTTTAAACGTAATTTACCCAATGCTTCACGAAAGGCATCGTAATCATCACTGCTGACCGGGAACACCCCGGCATATACCTGTGGTGTGACCGATTTAAAGCCCGGTAACATTTCAGTTGCGCCATGTTGAGCAGTGGTTAAGGTATCGCCCACCGGCGCACCATCAATTTCTTTGACACCGGAAATCACATAACCAACTTCACCGCAGTTCAGCGCAGGACGTTTACTACGTTTTGGAGTAAATACACCCACTTCATCGACTTGATATTCTTGACCGGTCGACATGACTTTGATTTTGTCACGGGTTTTCAGTCGGCCCTGTTTGATACGAACCAGCGAGATAACCCCGACATAACTGTCAAACCAGGAATCAATAATCAGTG
This sequence comes from Gammaproteobacteria bacterium, assembly GCA_023488305.1. Lineage (GTDB taxonomy): Bacteria > Pseudomonadota > Gammaproteobacteria > Nitrosococcales > Methylophagaceae > Methylophaga. The sequence continues at coordinate 12,893 of JAMDEF010000044.1, forward strand.
CCTGCAATGGTCCTTCCGGATCACCTTTTGGTGGCGGAATACGAGCAACCAGCTCTTCTAAAACTTCATCAATACCAATGCCCGTCTTAGCACTGCAGCGAACTGCATCAAGCGCATCAACACCGATAATATCTTCAATTTCCTGCGCTACCCGATCCGGTTCTGCTGCGGGCAAATCAATTTTGTTTAAAACTGGCAGCACTTCGAGACCAAGATCGATAGCGGTGTAGCAATTTGCCACACTTTGAGCTTCAACACCTTGCGCAGCATCAACTACCAGCAACGCGCCTTCACAAGCCGCCAGCGAGCGTGAAACTTCATAGGAAAAGTCAACGTGTCCGGGCGTATCGATAAAGTTGAGGTGATACGTTTCACCGTCTTTCGCGGTGTAATCCAGCGAAACACTTTGCGCCTTGATGGTAATGCCCCGTTCTTTTTCGATATCCATCGAATCGAGAACCTGCTGGGACATTTCACGTTCACTCAAGCCACCGCAGATTTGAATAAAACGATCTGCGATAGTGGATTTACCGTGGTCGATATGAGCAATGATTGAGAAGTTTCTAATATTTTTCATTGAGTAACGATTATGAACGTATCGGAGGTTGAAATATGGTGTTGCAAGATGTGTTCAGCTCCATGATTTAGGATGTGTTGCCAATGAATGAAGTGGTCATTGATT
>JAMDEF010000010.1 GCA_023488305.1 Gammaproteobacteria bacterium
GTCATTCACACCGATTTTCAAAAAGGCTTTATTCGTGCTGAAGTTATTGGTTATGAAGATTTTGTTCAGTTCAATGGTGAACAGGGCGCAAAAGATGCCGGTAAATGGCGTCTGGAAGGGAAAGAATACGTCATCAAAGATGGTGATGTAATGCATTTCCGATTTAACGTTTAACCAAATATTGTCTCCGTCATGTGTATCTGTCGAGGCGCTCTGAATCTAAGGAATAATCATGAATAAATGGTTTGTCGGTGCGCTTTTGGCACCTTGTATGATGAGTGTGGCTTATGCCGATCAAGCAATGGATTCATGTATGTTGTCGAAAATGGTTACCTCAGATGACAGCGTTACAGTCGGTAATATTCGTGAACTTTGTACTGCAGAAATTGCGGCGCAAAAGCCAAGTGAAGCTGCGCCCGTTTTGCTATCTGATATTCCTGAAGTACAACAGCCGAGTATTTCCGTTGTAGATGACAGTACAACAATTCAAACAGCAGATGGTTCAGCCTTATCACGTCGTCTGATTCTGGAAAAAACCCAATCAAACAATCCATTTGCCTTCTTACCGCATCGCCCTAATTACTTTATTTTTAGTAACAATGTTGGGTCGTATAATGAAGCTCCTTTTGATGCATCAGATTCAGATCGTGATTATAGTTTTCAACCATGGGAAAGCAAATTTCAGATCAGCCTGAAATTGCCAGTGGTCAGAGGTTTGTTCAATAATCGAGCCGATGCATTTATCGCCTATACCAATCGTTCTTTCTGGCAAATGTTTAACAACGATAACTCTCAGGCATTTCGAGATTCAAATCATGAACCGGAAGCTTGGCTATCTTTTGCTAACGACACTGAATTGTTCGGTTTTAAAAACTCTTTGATAAATGTCGGTTTTAATCACCAGTCGAATGGACAGAGTGGCGAATTATCCCGTAGCTGGAATCGTGTGTTTGCCGAGTTTGTTGTAGAAAAAGGCGACTTCTATTTCTCCGTGCGTCCTTGGTATCGGGTTCCGGAGCGCAGCAGTTCGGATGACAATCCCGATATTGAAAAATATCTGGGCAATTTCGATTTCACTTCTGTTTATAAATATGGCGATCATAGTTTTGACCTGATGATCCGCAATAACCTGCGTGGCGATAATAAAGGTGCGACTCAGCTTGGCTGGAGTTTTCCTTTATATAAAAATTTCCGGGGTTATGTGCAATGGTTTAACGGTTATGGCGAGAGTTTGATTGACTACGACCACCGTACTAATAGCATCGGTTTCGGTATCCAGTTTAGTGACTGGCTATAAAGAATAAGGCTAGTTGTTGATATTTATTGCCTGGCAACGTAAAATGCTCGGCTTCGTGGCTACATAGCTCAGTTGGTTAGAGCACATCACTCATAATGATGGGGTCCCTAGTTCGAATCTAGGTGTAGCCACCACTCTTCTTTTGAATAAGTCCAGACAAGTACATGGTTTGGCTCAGTTTTAATATTTTCCTCCCCCATTCAAATTAGTTACAGAAAAGCTTAAAGGCTATTTAGGCTTGTATCATTGCCGTCAGGACGTTGTGATTTTTCACTAAGACGTCTGTCGGGCATTGGGATGTCATCAAGAAACTCTATTGAGCGGACTGGCATAGCAAAGCGAATTTCCCGGTTATCTAACTCTTCCAGCAAGGTAAAGTTAATTTGTTGCTGGATATCCATATAGATAGTGTAGTCAGAGCTGAGTACAAAATAGACTATCTCGAACCGCATTGAGTAATCATCAAACTTAAACAGGTGCGCCCGATCAAAACGGGTTTTTTCAATCGATTCAATAATATCTTTGATTAATCCAGGGATTTGTCGTGCTTTGGCAACAGGTGTGCGGAACGAGATTGACAGAAAAAACACGACCCGCCGTTGATCCATACGTTTAAAGTTGTGAATGGTTTGCTGCAATAAGTTGGTATTACCACAAACTATCTGTTCGCCGCTCAAACTTCGAATGCGAGTCGTTTTCAAACCAATGTATTCAATCGTGCCAGCCACATCATTAAAAACAACAAAATCACCGGTTTTAAACGGTTTATCTACGCCGATAGAAGCCGAGGCAAACAAATCTCCCAGTAAGGTTTGTAATGCTAAAGCGATGGCGATACCACCTATACCCAGACTGGCAACTAATGCAGTGATATTTACGCCCAGATTGGCCAATATCGACAGTAATACGACAGCCCACAGACTGGTTCGGATAAGCAGTGAAACGATAGTAACAGTCAGCTGATTTTCTCTGTCGACTTTTTGTTCGATTGTATCTGCCTTCCAAAGTGCAATGGCCGCATCTACCCACAGACCGAGCTGCAAGGCCAATACCAGAAACCATATATGACTGACTCTTGAATCCCACTCAGGGCCAAGCTCTACCAGGGCAAGCCCGATTTGTAAGGCCATTGCAGCAATTAACAGCCGGCTGGTATGTTTGAAGACTTCTGATCCGTAACGTGCCAAGCGTCCTTTAGAGCGTGCCAGCCAGGTTATGCTGCGAGTAATTAAGAAGCTCATTGCCATACGCAGAATGATGTAGCTGATAACGGCGATTCCCAGCACTAACATAAGATTCAGGACAATAGGTTGAGCAATCCATGCTTTCCATCCTGTCAATAAAGTCCAGTCAAACATAGCTGTCTCCTGTCTTTTGCAAAACGCGTCAGTGGGTAGTCAGGTTGAATTAAAATTGAACAACTGCAGAAAAAGACAAAAGCCAGTCATAACCAGCTGATGAGTTGATTGCCTGATTAGCCCATTGGCGGTGGTTAGGGATAAAGTGGGGTATGGTTTTTTAGTATTTACTGAAACCAAATGCGTACAAATTTTGCACATGGTTATAAATAAACTAACGGATGAGCAAGGATGGCGCAAGTATGAAGTCGGTTTCAATTCGTATTGAGGCGGTTTGACTCTGTTAATCAATTGTCAGTATTTATTCGAATGACGCCACTGCCTGTGATTGTTTCCTGCAAACCCTAGGGAAGATAACCTTAGTTTTATTTCCATAGAAACTTTGATTTTGGGAGTCGAGTCTGGACTTAGTTATTAACCCAACTTTGTTTCAGGAGCGATCTTATGCCCGTCAATATCACTTCAGCTGGAGTGTTTGTTTTTACAATCGGATTATTTTTTTCAGTAATCGCTCCGGCTGTCACCGCAGACCTAAATGATGCTAGTCATTTTGTGGAGTTCTATCAGGTAGGCGATGAAGATTGTGAAGATAAAGGAGGGGCTAGAGTGTTTGTCAAAAACCTGCATAAAACTCAAATCATTGATTTGCAACTGGATCGTTATTTTTATGATGTCAGGCAAGCAGGCCGCTCCATGTTTCCACTTAAACCTGAAAGTTCTCAGGCACTGGGATGCAGTCGCGTATTTGACGCTGAGCAGCGCTGGGAATTGATTTCTGCAATGTTTATCACGGAATCAGCAGTTAAAGAGCGTTACGGAGATTATGAATAACCCGTGACGTAATCAAAATAAATTTTGCTGAGTGGTGATCGGCAATGGAGCAGGTAAAGGAAGTTAATAATGATGATTAGTAACGCTTTATCTGACCAAACCTGATGCAGATGAAACGTGTCATTGCTAACCGCACAGTACAGATGACCCGGCAATTACAGGAAATGGGTATTGAAGCCGATGAAGATCAGCTTCTGCAGGATTTTGCGGAAGACTACGGGGCGTTATGTTTACCGAGAGTTGTGCGCTAATTACAGTACAGCAATTAAACCACCAACAAGCAATGCAGGAGCTCTTGGAGTCACTCTAATCTACCTTCCTCAATCGCAAGTAGTGCGTCACCACTGGAGTCTTAAGACATGCAGGATATCATCCAAGGTTTGATGGTTTGGGCGGTGACATTAACAGGGTATGAGCTGCCAGCAGAGCCGCCAACGGTTGAGGCGGTGAGTCATCAGCAATTAATCAAAACTCTATGTGAAGACCAATTTTGTACGGCAGTCGCCTACTACGATACAAAAACACAAACTATCTATCACGATGAAAGAATGCAACTGGATCGGGATCATAGTGTCAGAGGCTTTATTGTTCACGAAATGGTGCATTATCTGCAGGATTTAAATGGTGAATTGATACCGGACGAAATGAGTTGTGAACAACGTATTGAAAAAGAACAGGAAGCTTATCGGGTTCAGCGGTATTTTTTACGAGAACATCGGCAACCCACCTTTCAGCTTGATCTGGCTGTGTCTGTATTAGCCAATGTATGTAAAAACACCAATGCCATCGATTAAGACTTAGTGGATTTGCAGATCAATATAATCATCTTTGAGATCAACCGCCTCTATCAGAACGTTACTTACCGATGTTGGATTTCCACTCACTTGAGGATCGTCACATCCACTATGGTAATGCTCTACCTTGAATTCATCAGGAGAGTTCTTATCAAACAGAATACGAAATGAATTATGTTCACTGTGCTCGCTGAGTGTTGCACAGTTTTCCTCAACCAGCGGAAACCTGCCCAGTAAAGTCGTTGATTCGGTCGCTAGGGATATCAGACTTAAGCTGATCTCATTGCTGCCTCCCATACCAAAACCGCCAATCAGGGCTAATTCGTCCAGCCCATCCTTATTGATATCTGCAACTGAATACAAATGATGGGTGCCGCCGGCAAACACAATATTACGAATCAGCTGATCATCTTCGATGATGGCGAGTCCCATATTGCTGCAACAGCGTGGCCATAAACTGAGTAAATACAACACAGCGGTTTGTTTACTTTCCGGTCGGGTGAAATTACCTTCAGTGCTACCCATGATCTGGAAATCATCTTCGTAAACATTGTTTTGTTCGAGCCAATATGATTTAGCGTCGTCGGATGCCTGCAAAATAGCTGGGTGTATTGACCAGCTACTTTGATCGATTCTTTCCAATGACTGGCCCCCGTCACCAATGAGATAAAGCTTGTCTGCTTGGTGAGCCTGACTGATATATGGCAAGCTGAGGCAGAGCAATAAGAACATTGAATAGTTATTCATTACCTTGCCTCCTATGCTTTTTCTGCCAGTCATTCCAATCAGGTTAATAACAATTTTTTATTTTGTCGATTAGTGCTGGTGAAGCTGTTTACTCCGGTTTTTTTTCATCAATATCAACATTATCAATGCTGAACGTTGGTTCTTTGCGTGCTGTGGTTTTGGGTTTTTCAGCGGCCTTTTCAGGGGCAATAACTACTGGTTCTTTGCGCTCTGTTTTGGTTTCTTGCACGATGATCGGCGCTTCATCCATCACCACAGGATCTTTGCGATGAACATTATTCTGTCTGGCTGCTTCCAGGCCTGTTTTCATGCCTTTAGGAAGTTCATCGAAAAATAAAGGATCCAGGCGGCCATTGATATAGCTTAATGGCTGAGCAAGTTTTTGTTGCTGACAGTAGCGAATAACACCGATAAGCACCTGCCGGATAGCTTCAATATCCTCCAGATCATCCTCAGTAAAATAAGCCGCCAAAAAGCTAAAACGGTTATCAATAGCGAATGGCAGGATTTGACGCCATAAACTATAAAGATCTTCGACTTTAATTAAGTCACTTGATACGGCTCGATCGAGATGGCGGAACCAGAATAAAATCTCATCCATTACGCTGGCCGTCAGTAAATCATCCTGATCAGTTATCACAATCATCCGATCGCCCATATGCCAGGAGGTTTGGATATTTTGCGGTGCATGCCAGCGTACCTCTGGAGTAAGGGCCAGAGAAAATTCATAAACCACTTTGGCATCAAAGGTCGATCGGTTAGTCATCCAGACGGCTGGTTTGGTATTGATAGCCAGAAATTGACTTTCCAGCGCTTGCAATAATTGTTGCCGTTGTAAATCTTTGTTGTTTGTAGACGCTGGATTGGCGCGACGCTTAACCATCCATAATATGAATAAACCGATCAGCAAAATACCTGCGAGGGTAAGCAATACGGTAGAAAAATATAACGCCAGGTCTGATGACAGTTGTGCCATCTGTTCAGCTGACAATGCTGCAGAATCGTCAGAGCTCACAACGTTATTGAGAATGTCTTCAATGCGTTTTTGAAAAAAACCAATTGCCATAAATAGCCTTATAGATTTGTCGATTAACGAATAAAACGTCGTTGGAAAGAATAGGAGACAGTTATTGTCCACTAATTCTTCCAAAGAAAATTTTTTTATGTCATATATTCTAAACTGCTGATATAAAAGCCGTAACAATCAATTTTGTTGGGAAGTTTATTTAGTGAAAAAAGGAGAGAGATGATGAGCATGGTACAAGAATTTAAGAAATTTGCGATGCGCGGTAATGTGGTGGATATGGCCGTCGGGATCATTATTGGCGCGGCTTTTGGCAAAATTGTTTCTTCATTTGTGTCGGATGTGATTATGCCACCGCTGGGTTTGTTGCTGGGTGGTGTGGATTTCAAGGATCTTGCGATTGTGCTTAAAGAGGCAGTAGGCGAAACGCCAGCAGTTGTCATTGCTTATGGACAGTTTATTCAAACGATTGTCGACTTCGTGATAATTGCTTTTGCTATTTTCATGGCAATCAAAGTTATGAATAGATTGAAAGCTAAGGAAGAAGCAGCTCCAGAGGCACCACCAGCACCAACTAAAGAAGAAATTCTGTTAACCGAAATTCGTGATTTGCTCAAAGAGAAGTAAGGTTTTAATTACCAAACCGGATGTCGTTTGATATCCGGTTTGTGATCCTCAAAAAACACACAGCTTGAAAATACACATTGGCTGAATGTTTGCCGGTTTTTCAATTATTGTGCTGGTGAAGCCAGGAGCTGTTGTATTTCTGCGTACAAGTTTTGTAAATCATCAATACCTTTTCGGGCTAACGCGATTTCATTCTCTTCGAATTGGTTACGCAAGCTGGCTGCTGCATGGAACAATTCGTAATAGGCTAGTTTGAGCCGATCCAGCCACAATTGATTAAACAATTCTTCCTGTTTGCCTTGTTCCAACCAATGAGTAAAGTGACTGCGTTTAGGGTTCATTAATGGCCAGTTACTAATTTGGGCGGGGCTACTGCGAAGGTTATCAATGACCAGTTGCAGCCATTGCTCTCCCTGCATTTGCATCAATGTCAGCAATCGCTGTTGAGGTGATAATGAATTGCGAGCATGATTCAACCAGCGTGGTTCAGGTTGGTAGTTGTGCATCCATTGAGTTAACTTTTCTGCAGGCATGGGCTGGGCAATGATGAAGCCTTGTGCCATATCACAGCCAATGGTCATCAGCATTAAACCATGCTCTACACTCTCAACGCCTTCGGCAATTACCTGATGTTGAAAGGCATGACTTAAACCAATTACACCCTCAACAATAGTAAAGTCATTTGGATCATCCATAATGTCGCGGACAAAACTCTGATCGATTTTAATCACATCGACCGGCAAATGCCGCAAATGGCTTAACGAAGAATAGCCAGTACCAAAATCATCCAAAGCGATTCGTACCCCAAGACCATCTCGACAGATGCCTATAATCGAAGATATGCGGTGGATATCAGTTAAAACACTGCTTTCCAGTACTTCCAGTTGTAGATATTCTGCGGGTAAATCCGGATATTTCGATAGCAGTCTTTCGAGCGTGTCAAAAAAGCCAGACGATTGCAGATGATGTGCAGAAATATTGACACTGATTTCGATCATCCGACCTTGTTGATGTAAACTCAATAATTGTTTCAGCGTTTGATCGATAACCCAGTTACCGATACGAATTTCCAGATCGGTGCCGGCTAATGAACTGAGAAACGTTGGCGGTTCGAGAATGCCGTGCTCGGGATGATCCCAGCGAAGCAGGGCTTCAGCACCATAAATACGCCCATTGCGCATATTGATTTTAGGCTGGAAGTACAGACAAAACTCATTATTGGTTGGAACAAGATGCAGATTATTTAATTGAGTGCGTTGCAGTAAAATTTGCTTGTCATGTATCGCATCAAATATCGAATAACGATTTCGACCATTTTGTTTGGCCTGATACATAGCCTGATCCGCATGACGTAACAATGTATCGGCATCAGCCTGATCTAATGGATAAAGCGTTACGCCCATGCTGGCGCCTAATTGGATAGTATCGCCATCAACTCGATAAGGCAGTTGAATGGTGCGTAATAGTCTGCTGACCAAGCGCTCACAATGTTCTACCGAGCTGATGTCATTCAGCAAAATAGCAAATTCATCTCCGCCCAATCTTGATGCTGTGTCATCCAATCGAATACAAGCTTTGATGCGCTGGGCTACTTCAATCAACACTTGATCGCCTATTTCATGACCGTAGTTGTCATTGATTGGCTTGAAGCCATCCAGATCCAGAAACACAACACCTAAAAGACTATGTTGACGAATACTGTGTGCGATAGCCTGCTGAAACCTGTCCGCAAATAATGTGCGATTCGGCAATTGAGTCAGCATGTCAAAATGCGCCATCATTTCCAGGGCATGCTGCTGCTCTTTGATTTCGGTGATATCTGAAAATAAACCCAGATAATGCAAGGTTTCCCCTTGGTCATCAGTTAAGGTCGATATGGTTAATAACTCGGCAATTAATTCGCCATTTTTACGACGGTTCCAGATTTCTCCCTGCCAATAACCTTTCTCAATCAGGCTCAGCCACAATTCCCGGTAAAAGGTTTCACTGTGTTTGCCGGACTTAAACAGAGAAGGTTGTTGATTAACCACTTCCTCACGGGTGTAACCGGTGATGTTACAAAATGCCGGGTTTACATCGACAATTCGACCATCCGGATTGGTGATCAGAATGCCCTCATGAGCTTGATGAAATACCCGGCCAGAGAGTTTCAATTGTTCTTCGGCAAGCTTGCGTTCACTAATGTCATAAAAAATAGTGATAAACACATTGGCATTACCATCCTTAATGACTGTGCTGGAAATCAAAACTTGTCTGGCTTGCTTTTGTTGCGTCAGTATTTTTACTTCAACCGCCTCACCTCGATAAGGAAGTGGTTGCTGTAAGGCTTCTGCCACAAAGTCATCCCACATTTTTTTGATCTTCAGGCGATAAAGCGGATCAGGGTAGGCAAGCTCAAACCATACATCCAAGTTTGGCACTTGAGTTTCATCGAACCCGAAGCTTTCGGCAAACGCCTGATTCATATAATGAATTTTGTGCTTTCCGTCAGATATTACATGGGGTATTGGAGAAGCATTTACGATATTGCGTAATTTAGACTCATTACGGGCTAATATCTCACCAGATTGCTTGAGGCGGAAGATCCATACGGCAAAGGCCAGAATAATGGCAAGGATGGACAAGGTAATATTGATGATCGTGGTTCTGGAAATGTCGTGGTTAATCGTTAACCCCATCCAGTTTTGTTCTATGCTTTGGCGTTCTTCTACACTCAGCGTGTTTAGAACCTTATTGATAATGGATTGCAGTTCTGGGTGTGAAGGGTTGACGCCCATGCGATAGGCATTGTATTGACGAGTTTGCCCGGAGAATTGCAGGTTAATCAGATTGGCTTGTTTGATTGCATAATTGGCATAGGCGGCATCACCGACATAGGCATCTGCTTCGCCTGTGGCAACTTTTTTTAGTGCTTCAATGGTGGTATCGGTCAGGAGTAATTTTATATCAGGATGGTTCTGCGCCAGACTTTCCTGAACATGGTAGTTTTTTTCCACTGCTACCGTTTTTCCCTTTAGATTATCCAGGCTGCCGATATAACCAAACCGGTTAGCATTGACGATAACCACCGGGTTTGTAATATAGGGTTGGCTGAATAATAAATATTCGGACCGTTCGGGACTCATATTCAAACATGACAACATATCCAGCTCACCACGTTGGGCCATCGCGATGATTTCATGCCAGGGTTTATCAGCAATGATCTCAAATTCGACACCTAACTTGGCTTGCAATAACTGGATGTATTCTGCTGCAAGACCTTGATAATGGCCCTTGTCACTCATCCATTCATAAGGCGCAAAGTCACGATCAATACCGAGTTTAATAACCGGATTATCATTCAACCAGGATTGTTCTTCCGGAGTAAGTCTTAATGCCGCATTAGACTGATAGATAAAAGCTTCTATTTGAGATTCAGATAAAGCAGGAGCAATATTCAAACGCTCGTAGATTTGAGCACTATGGCGTAATCGTGCCGGATCCAACTGTCCTAAAGGAATCAGCTCGGGCAAAATCAATTTCTGTATTTCACGGGCTTCATGTTGTAGTTGTTGGCGGCTGGCCTGACTGCCGTATTGATTGATGATTAAATCAATTATTTTATCGGGATTATCAAGTGCGTAACGCCAGCCTTTTAAGGTCGCACGTCGAAAACGATCTGCTCGGCCAGGATGGTTACGCAGCTCTCGGTCGCCGGTAAATATAATGTCGCCGTAAAAATCAAAACCATAGCTTTGCGGGTTAATGATATTCACCGGCACGCCTTGCTCAGCTAGGGTAAACAGTTGATCGGTTCGATAAATTGACATGACATCAACTCGATCATTAATCAAACTATCGAGCTGTTGATCTTGAGCAATAAATTGATAGTCTTCCGGCGAGATGCCAGCATCAGCAAACATGGCGAGAAATACCGCATCATTTCCTGCTGAATGATCAAACATGAGACGTTTGCCAATCATTTCGTAGGGACTGATGATTCCTGACTGGGCTTTGCTGACCAGCACTAACGCGTCATGTTGAAATATAGCGGCTAACGCTCTGACAGGACTGCCCCGAGCATACTCGGCTAATAACCCAATACCACCGACACCATAATCTGCACGGCCACTGGTGACTTCATTTAATACATTAATTCCGGGATGACGTTCGCGAAGTGTTACCTGCAGGCCTTCTTGCTGATAATAACCCTGATCAATAGCCGCATAAAAACCGGCAAACTGAAACTGATGTCGCCATTTAAGTTGCAACGTTACTGATTCACTCGAAGCCGCATTTGCTTGAACAAAAAAGCTGCTGGCAAGCAGAATAAACAGTAACGGTAAGGTTAATTTGTAGAGCGTGACGGGCATGGGATTCGTCTTAAAAAAGCTTGCCGATAATAGCAAGAATTTCAATTCTTTGACGAATTAATCCATCGATAAAGCACTGATAGGTCTGATCTTAATCATATTTAATAAATTAACCATTGAGTTTGCCAAGCGATATTTTTCTCGCTTTTGGTTTAAAAGACAGCAAGTTCTCTGGCAGATACGCTAAAAACAAAAAGATCAGCGCCAACGCAGCAGGGATAAAACTTAAATCAGTTTGCCGGATATGGCGTTGTGAAAAGTCCTCATGGCTTATAGCGGCATGCAATTCATTAGCACTCTGTAAATGGTGATAATGCAGCTTTGCCGGTTCAGCCAGAGATTTCAAATAGTCTTCTTTAACATTGGAAAGATGTTCACTACCGGCACGAGCTTGATTTCCCCATGGAGCATTTCTCGGCACATAGCCTTCAATTTGACTGGGGTCTTCCGGTAAACCGAAGGTTGTGCCTTGAGGCACATCCTCAGCGGTATAGAAACCTATCTGCATGCCTTCTTCATCATATTTTGGGATCCGGCTCAAGGCATGATCTCCAGTGCCGACAATGACGCCTTTGATAGGGTTACGATCTTCTTCACTAAATTGAATTTCTGCCAGATCCGGTGCATAACGGGTATTCATCGGCGGAGCTTCCTGACCATCGGTAAAAAACACCAACGTGGTATCGCTCAACTCGACCGTATGCATCAATTCAAGCGTATTCGCCAATGCTTGAATGATATTACTATCCGCCACCCAGGCCATCCGCCAATCGATTCGCCTAATGCTCTCACGTATTTCGGGATAATCAGAACAGACTTCTATTGGAGTATAAAGCAGCGTTGGCATCCGTTCGGTAAACACACCTAAACCTACCCGTGATCCGCACGGCAGTTTTTGTATAGCAAGCAAAGCATCTGCTTTGACTTTTTCCAAGCGGCTTATCGGGTCTCCGTTGTTATCCTGATAATCCTGAACATTCATGCTACGGGTTATATCCACCATGAAAAAATAATCATATTTTTTACTGGGGAAAGGCAGATTTGGCATCACTACCGCAATCAGTAACAACAGTGCTGAACTTATAAGTAACCAGATGGATTTCATCAAACAAATACCTCAGGGCAGACCAATTGGAAAGCCGGGCATAGCAGACCATAGTTCTGTGCTGGCATCCTGAGATTCTTCGCTGATAGTGATATCACCTAATGGCAAATCACGGGATAAGCGTTGGGCCGCTTCAAAATTGTATTTAGCCTCCCAGAATGAGGGCTTGTTTTTTAATGCAGATCGATAAAAATCTTTTGCAACATCGGCCATTGCCACAGCGCGATCCACATAAAGATTCTCTGCTAAATCAATGGCCTGAGATAAATAAAGATTGCCAAGGTTATAGTGAATTTGCACCAATTGTTGTTGGTTGGCCAGTCGTTCCGTAGCGCTATAAGTTTCTACAGCCTCATCAAATAAATTTAATCTACGCTGCAAGTGGGCATAAGCAATTCTGACTTCAGGCGATTGCATATCTAAGGCCGCTGTATCGACCATTTCACCTTGATTGAGCAGGGAGATTTGCTGATTGATCTGCTGTTGCTGCTTTAATGTGTAAAGGCTATAAAGCAATCCGCCAATAACCATAATTGTCAGCAAGCTAATCAGATAAATAAGTTTATTTCGGTTGAGATAGATCATTTTGCCTCCAGCGCTTTGATGCCTACTAAAATTAGAACGGCAAGCAGGGCGCTCAAAAAACATAAACGCGTTAAATCATTGCGGGGAATCAATTCGTTATAAACCAGTGGCAGGCTTTCCAAATCGTCTAATTGATCAATGGCAGCTTCAAGCGATTCCGGGGTATCTACTTCATAGGCATGATAGGGAATCGGCAAGGTGCGGAAAAACTGATCCAGATAGCGTTCCGGCATAACCCGAGGATTGTCATCTCTTGCCGAACCCGGCTCAGAAGTAATGCCCAAACCGTTTTCGGTACGTAGGAAAAACCAATACAAACTGACTTGATAACGTTCAAACCACTCGCGAAGCACACGTTGTGCACGATGGTCCAATGTTGCTGCGCCATCCGATACCAATACGATGACGCGAGACCCGGTATGCGGTTGATCCTGAAAGTAACTCAGCCCCATGCCCAAACCTTTAGCCACATTAGTAAATGCTAGGCCGGGACTGGTCAAACTGTTAATTGCCGCCTGGGTAGCTGATTTGTGTTCAGTGAGCGGGCTAATGAAAAAAGGTTGAGTACTGAATCCGACAACCCCGAATAAATCATGCGGACGTTCATCTACAAAATTGGATAACAAACGACGCGCCACCTGGCTTTTAGCTGGGGTGTCTTGATC
>JAMDEF010000074.1 GCA_023488305.1 Gammaproteobacteria bacterium
GATCAAACCAAAGTTACCTGGTTAGCGAAATTTTTCCGTGGTTATACAGGTAATCATCATGAACCTAAAGAGTTGAATGATGAAACGGCTACTAACGCTATACAAGGTATTTTCCGTTCAGGCCTTGATACTTTAAAAGCCAAAATCGAAAACTAAGTTACAAACGACTCAAACATTGAAGGCGCCTAAGGGCGCCTTTTTTGTGGCTGTCGAAATTTTAATGGTGGGAAAAAATCACTTTTTTCTGTATATTTTCTCCACTTGCTAATACAAGCCTCGGGGTGGTCGAAAGGCCTGAGATTCACCAGTTGGTGGAGACCCGATGAACCTGATCCAGGTAATACTGGCGTAGGGACAGGCGGCAACACCTTATTGCTAGATCAATGCAAATGGCGTGATCCCCCTGTTCTTTTTATGAATTTAAAAAGGATAGTCATGAAACCCACCCTGCTTTCCATTGCAGTTACCAGCGTATTTTTTTCACCGTGTGCAGTTGCGAATAACAGTACCGATCTACCCTCCATGTTGGTTAGCGCTGACTTTCGTCCGGCCGAAGCGCAAGATATCCCCGTCAGTCTGACAACCTTTGATGAAGATATTATTGAATCGCGCGGCGCTCAACACCTTGAAGATGTGCTGAATCTTGCACCCAATGTGAATGTCGCAAGTGGTGCTTCACGTGGTCAATATTTTCAAATCCGTGGTATTGGCGAACGCAGTCAATTTGCGGCACCATTAAATCCTTCCGTTGGCTTGATTATTGATGGCATCGACTTCAGCCGTACTGGTGGTGCCGCAACATTATTTGATATTGAACAAATCGAAGTGTTGCGTGGACCACAAGGAACACGTTATGGCACCAATGCCCTTGCTGGTGTAATCAATATGCAAAGCAAACAAGCCACCAACGAACTGGATATGAACTTTGAATCCACGTTGGCAAATTACAATACGCGCAGTGTGGGTGTTGCCGTTGGTGGCCCATTAATTAAAGATACCTTACTAGGCCGGGTTGCTGTTCATACTTATCAATCAGATGGGTTTATGGATAACGACTTTCTGGGGCGTGACAATACACAAAATCGTGATGAAATTACTGCTCGCAGCCATTTAAAATGGTTGGTAAATAATGACCTAACGATTGACCTGAATCTGCTGCATCTGAATATTGATAATGGATATGATGCTTTTACATTCGATAATAGTCGCAACAGTCTAGCTGACCAGCCAGGTGAAGATAAACAGCGTACTAACGCATTTGCCCTGAAATCTGATTGGCAAATCAATAATGCGGTATCGATGGAATCCGCTGTAACCTATAGTAAGTCAGACATCACATATAGTTATGATGCAGACTGGGGGTTTGAGGGTATTCATCCAGACGAATACATTGCAACAGAAAATTTTATGCGTAACCGCGAAAACTATTCATTTGAAACCCGTTTATTATCCGATGAAGCCGGACGTATGTTTAATGGAACAACGGACTGGGTTATCGGTGCTTACTTCCTCTCGCAGGATGAAGATCTGGATCTGATTTCAGACTTTGGCAATTTACAGAACAATTACCAAACTTATAACACAGCCTTGTTTGGTCAACTGGATACCGCATTAACGGACAGATTGACATTAATTTCAGGCTTACGTATTGAACGCTTTGAAGCGGAGTATGAAGATTCCAATGGTTTGGATTTGGATCCAAGTGAAACATTATTTGGTGGGAAGTTGGGCTTAAATTATCAGCTGAACAATAATCATATGGTATTTACATCATTATCACGCGGTTATAAGTCGGGTGGTGTCAACAACAACGATAATTTACCGGATAACAAACGTGAATTTGATACCGAATACATGTGGAACCTTGAAGTAGGTTTAAAATCACTTTGGCTTGAGGGGGATTTAACCACCAACATCACCGCTTTTTATGCCCTTCGACGTGACGCCCAAGTCAAAAGCTCTATCCCGGTAGGGGTTGAGTTCGAAGACTCAATTGATAATGCCGCTCGTGGCAAAAATATCGGTATCGAAGCTGATATGGACTGGTTGATAAATGATCAATTCCGGGTCTTTGCCGCATTAGGTTTACTCAGTGCAACTTTTGACGAGTATGAAAACCCCGAACTTGAAGCTGGGGGATTTAATGTGGAGGGTAGGCGTCAGGCTCATGCACCAGCCTATCAATTTACCCTTGGCAGTGAAGTTTATCTAAATCCGAGCTGGACTTTGCGCGCCAACATTGAAGGCAAAGACGAATTCTATTTTTCCAATAGCCATGATGCCAAATCTGGCTCATATGCCATCACCAATGCCAGTTTGCAATATCAACAACAGAACTGGAAATTTACCCTGTGGGGTCGTAACTTATTTGACAAAGACTATTACACCCGCGGCTTTTTCTTTGGCAATGATCCACGTGATGGCTATACGCCAAAAACCTATAAACAACATGGCGACCCACGTACTTTCGGCATGACCGTATCATACGACTACTAATTTAACAGGGGTGCTTTAGCGTCCCTCCTTTCTTAAGGGAACTCTCATGCGAATTTCTGTAGATATCAGCCTTTATCCGCTGACTGAACAATTTGTTGAACCAATTCTGGCGTTTATTGCTAAGTTGGAAAACAACCCGAAATTGATTGTGCATCGTAATACATTGAGCACTCAGATTTTTGGTGAATACCGGGATGTGATGGATGCGATGGACAGTGAAATTGAAGCCGTGTTTGCCCAAATGCCCCATAGCGTTTTTGTGTTAAAACTGATCGGTAATGATCGTCATCAAGTCAAAGACTGATGTCTGAATCAGATTGGTGGGATATTACGCTAGCTGGACTGGCGTCCATGAGTGGTTGGGAAGTATTTGCCGCGCTGCTTGGCATCGGCTACATTCTGTTTGCTGCCCGAGAATCACAATGGTGCTGGCCATTAGCGTTTATCAGTACCATTATTTACACCATCCTGTTTTGGGAAAATCAGTTACCGATGCAGGCTCTGCTCAACCTGTATTACATCGGTATGGCGGTCTATGGCTTTATTCTCTGGCATCGTCATGAAAACCAGACAGCAGAACTAAATATTCACAGCTGGCCGTGGCAATATCATCTTATCTTTATTGCCACTGGTGGGTTTCTCAGTCTGATTTTTGGCTATTATTTATCGGCACACGCCACCCAATATCCCTATCTCGATGCGTTTGTAATGGTGTTTTCAGTGATGAATACCGTATTAATGGCACGAAAAGTATTGCAAAACTGGCTGTATTGGCAGGTTATCAATAGCTCCGCGATTGTGCTTTATGCACTGACGGGGTTCTACGCCACTATCGTAATGTTCAGTATTTATCTGTTTCTGGCTATGGCGGGCTATTTCAAATGGCGAAAGTTATTAGCAGCCCAACACCAGACTCGAACTGCTTAACTAAACCGCTCGGGATGGTTGAGCCAGGAATTCAAATCTGTCTCACCTAAAACATTCATCAAAAATAGTAATAGCCTGTATGGCAGCCGGACAGCCGTCAGATCAGGAATGGTCTGATAGTTCAGATATTCAACGGCAAAAAGGTCGGCCTGTTTTTGATCTAATAAATATTCGAGCAAAACAAATTCTAACGTTCTTGGACCATAGACAATCGCATCCAAATCGACCAATGCAGAAAGCTTGTCTTGCTGCATCAGAAACTGATCCCACCGCAAATCGGGCATGATTGGAACAAACGTGTTTTCACACAGTTGTTCGGCCTGCTTCAAGGCCTGTTGTAAAACAGCTTGATCCATCGAGTCAGCTTGTTGCTGCAAGGTCATTTTCAGACGCAGCGGCCAATCTTCTGCTGTGAATTCTGACTGTTGCAGACTCCCCCATCGTGGATGCTGCTGCTGATGCATCAAACCGATATGGTTAGCCAATGATTTAATCGTTAACGCTGTTACAGCTGATGTATCCCCATCCTCACCAGGTAGCCACCGAGCCAGCAAAAATTCTGCTTCCATTGAGGTAATGAGTGACGGAACGGTTAAAGGGCTAATAGCGGAGATACGTAGGTAAACTTCTGCAATATTCCCCAATGATGCCGGAAAATTGAGGGCAAACAGGCTATTCATACCTTGCCAGAAAGCCGATTGTTCGATATTGGTATGATCACACAGCTTCAAAACCATCGGTCCATCGACGGTTTCACAAAACCAGAGTTGATGGCTGCTATCGCTAAACTGGGCGGGAATTCTGCTTGCCGGTTTTTCTAATGTCGGCAAGCCTTGTTGCTGCTGCTCGGTAAGCGATGGGTAATTTACCAAGGCAACACTTCACCGTTCATATGCCAGAAAGTGCCCGTATTCTCGATGGTTAACTCTGTCATCCGATCCAGTAATCCTTTTGCTGATTCATCAGCATCAATCAGACCACCATGTCCGGTCATATCAGTTCTGACCCAGCCTGGATGCAAAATAGCCACGGCAATACCTTTAGGTTTCAAATCTATGGATAGTGACTTGCCTGCAGCATTAACAGCAGCTTTGGACATGCGATACGCATAACTGCCACCGGAGTCATTATCAGCGATAGATCCCATACGGCTGGTAATAATGCCTACCTTACTCCCCTGAGACATATTCTCCACTAACGCCTGAGTGGTTAACAAAGGACCAAGACTATTTACTTCAAACATGCTCTTAAAACTATCTATAGCATTGGAGTCAATATCATTAAGCCCCAGGCCTGCCGCAATACCGGCATTGTTAATCAACCAGTCGATCTTACGGTCACCGAGTTTTTCCGAGAGTGCTCGAAGGCTGATTGGGTCGCTGACTTCAACATCTTCAATAATCTCTACATCAAGTTCAGCTAAAGCCGGAGAGCGATGGCGACAAGTCGCAATCACATCAAAGCCACGTGCTTTTAATTGTCGGCATAACTCAAGCCCAATGCCCCGATTGCTTCCGGTGACCAGTGCGGTTTGTGACATATCCTGCTCCTTAATTGTGCTTACGAAGGTTTTTCATTGTAGTCGTTGAGGGAGACAACACAACGCCTGCTTCGGTAACAATAGCGTTTATCAGCTCTGCCGGCGTGACATCAAATGCGGGATTCAACACATCAATACCATCTGGCGCAATTTGCTGGCTGGCAATATGGGTTACTTCGATTGAGGGTCGTTGCTCGATTGGAATTTGTTTTCCAGTCTCAGTTTGCCAATCAATAGTCGATAACGGTGCCACTACCATAAATTTTACCTGGTGGTATTTTGCTAATACGGCTAATGAGTAGGTACCGATTTTATTAGCCACATCCCCATTGGCAGCAATTCGATCTGCACCAACAATAACCCAATTGATTTTACCAGAAGCCATTAATGAGGCCGCAGTGACATCTGCCTGCAAAGTCGCGGGAATTTTGCCCTGAATTAATTCCCAGGCGGTTAAGCGCGCACCTTGCAACCATGGACGCGTTTCGTCAACATAGACATGTTTTATTTTGCCATCGGAATACCCCTGGCTTATTACACCTAATGCTGTCCCAACCCCGCCAGTCGCCAGTGCACCAGCATTGCAATGAGTTAATACCATACTGTCGGGATCAATCAAATCCGCTCCCAGTTTTCCCATGGTTTGGTTGGCCGCAATATCCTGTTGATGAATTTGGATAGCCGCTTCCAATAAAGCTGTTTCTGGAGAATACGTTTCGGGCAGATTGACATACAACGCTGTCATTTTTTCGATTGCCCAGGTCAGATTCACCGCTGTTGGACGCGAAGCTGTCAGTTTGGCCAATGGCTCATACATTGCCTGCTTCCAGTTCACACCCGCCTTGTTCCAAGCCTCCCGAGCGGCTAAAACCACCGCATATGCTGCTGTTACACCAATGGCTGGCGCACCTCTTACCACCATATCCCGAATCGCATTAGTCACATCATCTGTATGCTCAAAACTGAGCCAGACCTGTTGTAAAGGAAGCAAACGTTGATCCAGTAAATGCAGCTGCTCATCATGCCACTTAATCGGCTGAATCATTTCACTGATGCTTTGCACTGTGTTCTCCTGCTGATGGCGGTTATAATCGAGCGCTATGAAAAACGTCGATCTGATCATTAATGCCCGCTGGTGTCTGCCGATGACGGCAGAACAACTTATTCTCGAAAATCATTCTGTTGTCATCAATGATGGCAATATTGTAGCGCTATTACCGCAAACTCAGGCGGAACAGCTTTATCAAGCTACTCAGACACAGGATCTTGATGAACATTGCGTGATGCCTGGATTAATTAATAATCATGGCCATACCGCTATGACATTATTCCGCGGTTTAGCCGATGATTTACCGCTGATGACCTGGCTTAATAACCATATCTGGCCCGCTGAACAACAGTTTGTTGGCGATGCTTTTGTGGAAGCCGGTTCTGCTCTGGCTATTGCCGAAATGATCCGTGGTGGCACGACCTGTTTCAGCGATATGTACTTCTTTCCCGAAGCAACTGCCCGAGTAGTCGATAGCAGCGGTATCCGAGCTAGTCTTGGTATGGTGGTGATTGAATTTCCCACCAATTGGGCAAAAGATGTAAATGAGTACTTACACAAAGGTCAGGCCTTACATGATAAGTACCGCCATCATCCGCGCATTACTACTAACTATGCGCCCCATGCGCCTTACACTGTTTCAGATCAAACACTGCAAGCCATCATCATTAATGCCGAAGAACTGGATTTACCAATCCAGATGCATATTCATGAGACCGCTGCTGAAGTATCAGACAGTGTGGCCCAATATGGCAAACGTCCATTGGCAAGGCTTAAAGATTTAGGTCTGCTTTCACCGCGTTTGATTGCGGTACATATGACGCAGCTTACAGAAGAAGAAATGGACTGGTGCGCCGAAGCGGGCGTTCACATCGCGCATTGTCCTGAATCTAACTTGAAACTTGCCAGTGGATTTTCGCCAATCGCCGAACTCATCAAGCGTGGCGTCAATATCACTATTGGTACCGATGGCGCAGCATCAAATAACGATCTGGATATGTTTGCAGAAATGCGTCAGGCCGCGATGTTAGCAAAAGGTGTGGCAGGTGATCCCAGCGTGGTACCTGCTTATCAGGCATTGCAAATGGCCACCATTAATGCTGCTAAATCACTGGGCATTGATTCCGTTACCGGTTCACTTGAAATAGGTAAAGCCGCTGATATTATCGCTATCGATCTCAGCGACATCGAAACGCAACCTTTTTATGATCTACCGTCACAATTGGTTTATGCCACTGGGCGCGATAAAGTTTCTGATGTCTGGGTCGCGGGCAAACAATTATTAAAACAACGCCAGCTCACCACATTAAATGCACAACATGTCTCTGCCCAGGCCCAACAATGGGCAACAAAAATAAGGTCTGTCTCATGACAAAACATAACGTCGATCCAGCTGAAGTCGCTAAATTCGATGCACTGGCATCAAGTTGGTGGGATCCGGAAGGTCAATCCAAACCGCTGCATGAAATCAATCCGCTACGACTTACCTTTATTAACGAAAGAACCCAGTTGAAAAATGCCAAGGCAATAGACGTAGGTTGTGGCGGTGGTATTCTCACTGAGGCTCTGGTCAAAAGCGGTGCAGAAACTATTGGCATAGACATGGGCGAAATGCCACTCAATGTCGCCAAACTGCATGCGCTGGAAGCTGGCCTTAAAATCAAATATGAACTGACAACCGCAGAAGCCATGGCGGAAAAACATCCGGATGAATTTGATGTCGTGACCTGCATGGAAATGCTGGAACATGTGCCCGACCCACAGGCGATTATTAACGCCTGTGCCACGATGGCTAAACCGGGCGGAGATGTGTTTTTCTCAACCTTGAACCGCAATCCAAAAGCCTATCTGTTAGCCATTGTCGGTGCTGAATATATTGCCAAAATGCTACCCAAAGGCACCCATGACTACGCACGCTTCATTCGCCCAGCAGAACTGGCCCGTTGCTGTCGAGAAGCAGGTCTGCATGTTTATGACATCACTGGTATTAGTTACAATCCGCTGACCCGTCGTTATAAACTCAGCAGAGATGTTGATGTTAATTATCTTGTACATTGTCGACGGATCTGATGTTTATTTCTCCTTTTAATGTCGTGCTGTTTGATTTGGATGGCACATTGGTCGATACAGCACCTGATCTGGGCTATGCGTTAAATACGTTATTAGAACAAGAAGGTCATCAACCATTGGATCATGCACGAATCCGCCCGGTTGCCAGTCATGGTAGTGCCGGTTTGTTAAAACTGGGGTTTGGCATTGAAAAAGAAGATCCTGTTTACCCGGCATTTCAACAGCGCTTTTTAAGTCTTTATGCAGAAAATATTGCCCGCGAATCAGCTTTATTTATTGGTATGCAACAAGTGCTTGATGGTCTTACTGCTACAGGTATCCGTTGGGGAGTTGTTACCAACAAACCTTCATTTCTGACGATTCCACTGATGGAAGCATTGCAATTGACCGAAACGGCCGCATGCATTGTTAGCGCTGACACAACGCCATTCAGCAAACCACATCCAGCGCCGATGTTACATGCCTGTGAACTGCTGGATGCCAAGCCAGTGGATTGTATTTATATTGGCGATGCAGAACGGGATATTCAAGCGGCCCATAATGCACATATGCGCTCTGTCGTAGCTTTATACGGATATATATCCGAAACAGATGAACCTGAAGCCTGGCAGGCTGACTGCATGATTAACCATCCTTATGAGATATTGCAATGGATTTAAGTCCCGATTTTTTTCTACATCATCAGGACTTATTGATCGTTTTGCTGGTTGGTATATCGCTAGGCATTGTTATCGGTTTATTTATCCGCAGTGGCAAAATTCTCACACTGGAAAAAAACAATGCTGAGCTTGATCTGACATTGCAACTGGAACAAAAAAACAAACGGCAAATGGATGAGATCCTCGCCCAAACCCGTGAGCAATTAGCCAATACTTTTAATCAACTTTCCAATGAAGCGTTAACACGAAATAACACCAGCTTTTTGCGACTGGCTGAAGAAAATTTGAAACGCTTCCAAAGTGAAGCCAAAGCAGATTTAACTACCAAAGAAAAAGCTATTGAACAAATGCTCAAGCCGATAAATGAAGCCTTGCAGCAAACCAGCAAGCAAATTCAAGAAATTGAAAAAGATCGCAAAGAGGCGTATGGCAGCCTAAACTCGACCATTGCACAGATGAATTTAAGTCAGCAGCAGTTACAGCAGGAAACCCAAAACCTGGTGCAGGCATTGCGCCGCCCGGAAGTACGTGGGCAATGGGGTGAAATGACGCTACGACGTTTGGCAGAGCTGAGTGGTATGGTCGCGCATTGTGATTTTTATGAACAAAACCACACGGCCACTGAGACCGGTAGTATTCGACCAGATATGATTGTGCGCTTGCCTGAAAAACGTGAAATCATTGTCGATGCCAAAACACCCCTGGATGCCTATTTATCCGCTATTCAGGCCAAAGATGATCTGACCCGCAAACTGGAATTAAAACGTCATGCGCAGATTATTCGTGGCCGAATTCGGGAGTTGTCCAAGAAAAATTATTGGGCAGAGTATTCTCAGTCCCCAGAATTTGTTGTGTTATTTATTCCCGGCGAGCAATTTCTATCTGCTGCTTTAGAAGTGGATCCTGCCCTGCTGGAAGACAGCATGAGTCAAAATATTATTCTAGCCACCCCCACCAACTTTATAGCCCTGTTAAGAGCCGTTTCCTATGGCTGGAAACAGCAGGCCTTGGCAGAAAATGCCGAAATTATCCGGGAATTGGGTGAAACCTTATATAAACGGCTTTCGACCTTCGGTAATCATTTAAGTAAATTAGGCAATAGCCTTAGCAGCAGTGTCACTCATTTCAATAGTGCAGTGGGCTCATTGGAACGCCAGGTATTACCAGGAGCACGCAAATTTACTGAAATGGGTATCAGTAGTAAAAATGAAATTACCGAATTACCACCGATAGAGAAACTTCCCCGACCAGTTCAAAACCTAAGTGATGAGGAATAAAACCGAACTAGATAAGGCGTATGCATTTTGTCTGAATATGGCGAAATCGCATTACGAAAATTTTCCGGTTGCCTCCATTTTATTACCCAAAACATTACGCCGCCCTATAGCTGTCATCTATGCCTTTGCCAGAACGGCTGATGATTTTGCCGACGAAGATAATATTCCGGCAGAAGACCGGTTACGTTTGCTCAATGCCTATAGCCAGTATCTGTCGGAAATCGCTGATCAAAGTTATGTAGGTAATGATCCTATTTTTCTGGCACTACAAGATACTGTGCATCGTTTTAATTTACCGATTCAATTATTAGAAGATTTGTTAATCGCCTTTAGACAGGATGTAGTTAAATCACGTTATAAAACATTTAATGAAGTTCTAGACTATTGTCGGTTTTCAGCCAACCCGGTAGGACGCCTTCTTTTGCATTTTCAAGGAATCCCGACTCAGCAACAGCTTCAACAATCCGATGCCATTTGTACATCACTGCAGCTAATCAATTTCTATCAGGATATTGTGCAGGACTATACAGAGCAGAACCGTATTTATATTCCTCAGGATGAACTTGCTGCTATTGGGATTGATGAGGCGGATTTAATTCAAACTGATACCGTTATATTAGCTCCGTTGCTGCGTAGCCTTTATCTGCGTACTGAACAAATAATGAGTGAAGGACTAGAGCTTGGCTCATCGTTATCCGGTCGCCTAGGCTGGGAAATCAGGGCAATGACGTTAGGTGGTTTAACAACCTTGTCAGCACTAATAAAACAACCCGATAAAGCATTGTTGAACCGTCCTCGGCTATCACGTAGAACGATGATGGGGGTGATATTAAACAGTGCTTTCAAAACACGTTATAAACAAATCACTTATAGGTTGTTAGCTCCCTAACCTTATTCCCATCCTACATCTAATGCCAGTTGTATGTCTGTTCACATGTATAGTCATTAAATTACGATTGAACATAATTTTACGGTTATCTATAAGCTCTTTTATGCTAACGTCATAACCGAACATAATTGCAACTTTAGGCTCCTCCTTGAACTTAATATATATATTTTCTCCATTAATTATTTTGTTAATTTGCGTTTCTTTTCTCAGCTTATCAACCAAAGAAAATTGGTGGATTCGTGTGCATGATTTTCCACGAATACAATATGTTGTGCTGGCTTTTTTATTACTGATTGCTGAGATTTTGTTATTAGATTACTCGAAAGTCAGTTTTTGGCTGCTGTTTATTCCAACGCTATTAGTTGTTGCTTATCAGCTCTGGTGGATATTGCCTTATACAATTCTGTTTTCTCAAGAAGTGGCCCAAACGTATAATTTGGATAATATAAACAGTATCAAAATCATGACTGCCAATGTGCTGATGACAAACAAGAAGGTTGAAAAACTGGTTTTGTTGGTAAAGGAAAATAAACCAGATATTTTAGTTACTCTAGAAACTAATTATTGGTGGCAAACACAACTCAAAGTTATCGAAAATGATTATCCATACCGAATAAGTTGCCCCCAAGAGAATTTGTATGGGATGCATGTCTATTCTAGATATGTATTATCCGAATCTAAAATCGAGTTCCTGGTTGAAGATGATATTCCGTCAATGCATACACTACTCACCCTTCCATCCGGACAAAATATTCGTATCCATTTTCTCCATCCTGCCCCACCTAGCCCAACTGAAAACGAAGCGTCATCTGAACGCGATGCTGAACTGATTATGGTTGCTAAAAGTGTTGCGGATGCCGATTTACCTGTGATTGTGACTGGCGACCTTAATGATGTTGCATGGTCTACGACTACACGCTTATTCCGCAAAGTTAGTAAATTATTAGATCCCCGGATCGGTAGAGGTATGTTTAATACTTTTCATGCTAAATATTGGTTTATGCGATGGCCTCTGGATCATCTCTTCCATAGCGAACATTTTAAGCTCTATGATATCCGGCGTTTGCCACACTTTGGTTCCGATCACTTTGCTTTGCTAACACAATTGATATATACGACTAATTCGACGAACGAATCACGTTCAGGACTTGAGATAGCTAAAGAAGATGTAAATCTTGCTCAACAAAAGATGGCTTCAGAAAATGTAAAAGAAAACGATGTTCCTAATCCAGGTTAGATAGCCTTTCTAAATTTTTGTAGTTAACGTTAAGGATAAATATTTTGTTATTAAAAGTAGTGTCAACTTTTCTTTTATTCACATTCCTAATACTTACTGGATGCGGCCATCACAATAAACATGGCCATGTACCACCGGGCCACGATCCTGCAGGTCCAGGCAACAGCGAAAATGCTCCAGGACATAATAAATACAAGAAATATTGAACTCGGCTTTTATTTTGTATTTGAATCCCAACACTGTCGTAAGAATTTAAGAGTCCACTCACTTTAGCTCTAGTTCTTAATCCGGAGGTAATGGCAGTTGATTGCTGGTTTACTAGCTATCCTGCTGGCACAACACTTGAACATTCCGGTTCAAAGTATGTCCGTTTTGCAGGAGCAAAAACCGACCACTTCGTTCAAGTAGGTCACCTTGTCTAAACGATAGATAATAAAAAAGGCCACCCCTATCGGAGTGGCCTTTTCTATTATATAAAGCCTGGCAGTGACCTACTTTCACATGGGAACTCCCACACTATCATCGGCGCTGAGCTGTTTCACTTCTGTGTTCGGGATGGGAACAGGTGGGACCAACTCGCTATGGCCGCCAGGCATAACTGGCTGCTTGCTTTTCAGGCAAGCTAATTCGGGAAGTAAAGGTTTTGTCGCTTATGCGCACCCAACTTACTTGGGGTTATATGGTCAAGCCTCACGGGCAATTAGTATTGGTTAGCTTCATACATTACTGCACTTCCACACCCAACCTATCAACGTAGTGGTCTTCTACGGCCCTTCAGGAGCTTAAAGCTCGGGGAAATCTAATCTTGAGGGGGGCTTCCCGCTTAGATGCTTTCAGCGGTTATCCCGTCCGTACATAGCTACCGGGCAATGCCATTGGCATGACAACCCGAACACCAGGGGTACGTCCACTCCGGTCCTCTCGTACTAGGAGCAGCTCCTCTCAAATTTCCAACGCCCACGGCAGATAGGGACCGAACTGTCTCACGACGTTCTAAACCCAGCTCGCGTACCACTTTAAATGGCGAACAGCCATACCCTTGGGACCGGCTACAGCCCCAGGATGTGATGAGCCGAC
>JAMDEF010000026.1 GCA_023488305.1 Gammaproteobacteria bacterium
TATTGGCGAGTAATGATAACGGCCAGACACCGGATCTCGTCATGGCCTGTTGTGGTGATGTGCCGACCATGGAAACATTGGCAGCAGTGAAATTACTCAATATGTTTTTACCTGAGCTGAAAGTCAGGGTGATAAATGTAGTGGATTTGATGAAACTGCAATCCCCCAGCGAACATCCTCATGGATTGGAAGAAGATGCGTTCGATGATTTATTTACCCAAGATAAACCGATTATCTTTGCCTATCATGGTTATCCCATGTTGATTCATCGGTTGACCTACCGACGTACCAATCATAAAAACCTGCATGTTCATGGATTCAAAGAAGAGGGGACGACTACCACGCCATTTGATATGGCCGTTATTAATGGTTTGGATCGTTTTCATCTACTGGAAAACGCAGTGAAACATGTAACTGAACTGCCGAGTGAAAAGGTCTCTGAGATCGAATTATTTATTCAGCAGAAGCTTGCAGAGCACGATGACTATATCCGTGAACATGGTCAGGATTTGCCAGAAATAAGGGATTGGCAGTGGAATAGTTAATCGGAAAATGTAAATTGCCCCTTCTGGTTAGGAGGGGCAGTACATGTTATTGATTCAATTCATCGGCAGCAAATAAGGTATTTTCAAGTAAGGTTGCCACGGTCATTGGACCGACTCCACCAGGAACGGGTGTAATCCAGGCGGCTTTTTCACTGGCTTTATCAAATTCCACATCGCCGGTTAATTTACCGTTTTCTAAACGGTTAATACCGACATCTATCACTACAGCACCTTCACGGATCCAATCACCGGGGATAAAATTGGGTTTGCCGACAGCGACCACTAAAATTTCTGCACGACGAACATGCGATTCCAGATCTTTAGTCATACGATGACAAACCGTTGTAGTGCATCCTGCCAGCAATAATTCCAGTGCCATTGGTCGACCAACAATATTTGATGCGCCAACCACCACCGCTTCCTTACCCTTTAACTCAATACCAGTAGTTTGCATCATCGTAATCACGCCTTTGGGCGTGCAAGGACGTAACTGGGGATTACGTTGAGCTAATCGGCCGATGTTATAGGGGTGAAACCCATCTACATCTTTATGTGGTGCGATATGTTCGATAACGGTATCGGTATTGATATGTGCAGGTAAAGGCAATTGCACCAGAATGCCATCAATTTCATCGTCGTGATTAAGCTGGGTAATCAGATCCAGTAATTCCCGTTCACTGGCGGACTCTGGTAAATCAAATGATTCGGATTTGAAACCTACTTCTTCACAGCTGCGACGTTTGCTGCCGACATAAACTTGTGAAGCAGGATTATCACCAATCAATACCACGGCAAGCCCAGGACAGCGTTTGCCAGTTGCGAGGCGCATTTGGGTAGCCGCTTTGATTTTCTGTTTCAGCTCGGCAGCGATAGTCTTTCCGTCAATGATTTGAGCAGTCATTCTGTTGGTTCCGGCCTTTCAAAAGCGACTATGATCGCACGTTGCGCCAGTCACGGCAAAAATAAACACACGTTGTTTAGCTTAAAAATATGCCCAAAAGCACCATGCTGATGGCCATCATCACGACACTAAACGAAATGGCATTGGCTTTAAGATGACGGTTACACCTTCTTTCAATTTGTCGCCATTTAGCCAAATTGACTAAATTACCCCCTTCGGGAATGGGCAGATGATTCTGCCAGAACTTCACTTGTAACGATAAACCGCGGCCTATGGATGAAGACAATTTAGGCAATCGTAATGGTTTAACGATAAAGATGATGGCTATCACTGCCGCAAAAGCAATAGGCCATAGCAGTTTCCAGAGACTTGCCAGACTGAGTGAATCGATAAGATTCTGCTGCATGATTGGCCAGGTGAATGGAATAACTATCGGCATTAAACTCAGCAAAACAAAGCTATAAACTTGTGTGTTTTTAGCCGGCAGTAAGCCTTGTTGTTTTTGGTCTCGCCACATACAGCTTAAGGCACGCATGACCAGTAACGCACTGGCCAGTGAAGCAAGCGTCAGCAGGGGTAAATAGGCCGCAAACACAGAACTGTCTATACTGTCTTTTAACAGGTTTTTAACCACTGCACCGCTGGTTAACGGCATGCCGGCTAATGCCAGCGCAGGTACAAACAGTAACGCAAATTGCCAGCGGGCTAATTGATAGCTTGAAGTGAGTCCTGCGCCCAAGAATAATGCGCCTTTGGCCAACCCATGGTGCACCGCATAAAACGCCAGCAAGGTGAGCCAAACGGAGAGGTTTTGGGGATCTTGCCAGGCTAACGCCATGATCATCAGTAAATATGAAATTTGGCTGACCGAGGAAAAGGCCAGTACTGTTTTGGTTTTTTGCTGTAGCAATCCGACCGCCACACCATAAAAGGCACTGAATAGCGCAATATAAAATATAAGCGACGCATACTGCAGGCTGAAGGTGCTTTCCACAGGTATAAATTGCCAGATCCCTATAATGCCGGCTTTTAACATTGCCCCCGACAGCACTGCGCTGGCGGCGGCCGGTGCAACAGGGTGAGCCAAAGGCAGCCAGATATGCAGCGGCCAAAAACCGGCTTTAAGACCAAAACCAATCAGCAATAAAAAGGCCGTGGTCGTCTGGATTGGCACAGTTTGCCAATCTGTAAAAAGCATT
The DNA here is from genome assembly GCA_023488305.1 of Gammaproteobacteria bacterium. Classification (GTDB taxonomy): domain Bacteria; phylum Pseudomonadota; class Gammaproteobacteria; order Nitrosococcales; family Methylophagaceae; genus Methylophaga. The sequence continues at coordinate 2,646 of JAMDEF010000026.1, forward strand.
AAACCGCCAGTTTCATGCACCCGCATAATCAATCCTGCATACAGCAGCATTTCACCGAGCACTGCCAGTTGTAAATACAACCGTCCGGCCTGCCGTGGCAATGGGCCTTGATAATGCACAATGAGCCCATAGGCGGCCAGACTCATTAAGGTAAATCCTGCATAAAAACTGGCAGGATCCTGCGCAATCAACAGCAAAAAATTACCACTCATTGCGACTGTCCAAAAAAACCAAAAACGCGAGATGCGGGGATGGCCTTGTTCACTGCCCCACGCATACACCGTTGTAACCGCCCACAAAAGCGCGCTAAAGCCAAGGAAGGCTTGATTCACCAATGAATTTATACCCCATTGTGCACCGGGCCATAAACCGGGCAAGGTCAAAGATTCTGGCACGGTGAACACAGCAATGAACGCCGGTAGCGTCACCAAAGCAAGCCATTTACTTACATGCGGGTAGCGGGACACCAACATCCAGCCAAATAGCGGCAATAAGGGGATGGCACACCACAACAGCCAGCTCATAAGCTAAATTCCTGAGAGACAATAAATTGTGCCCAGGCAAGCGGGCTCCAACCTGTCCCGGCAAAGATACCGCTTATCAAAGCTAAGGCTGCGGTGAATAATGTAGAGATAAGTAACATCCAGTGTGTTTCTTTCCAACCCGCTGTGCCACCGGAAAAACGGGCGTTATCCGGCCAACTGTTCGGTGGTTTGGCAAACCAGCCGCGATAGACTAAAGGCAGAAAATACGCTGCATTTAACAAGCCCGATCCAACAAACACCCATACCACCCAATCCTGACCGACTTCTAAAGCGCCTAAGCCTAAATACCATTTACTGATAAAGCCTGCGATGGGAGGCACACCAATCATGCCGAGCGCGCCAATGGTAAAAGCCGCCATCGTGAACGGCATCCGTTGTCCCAGGCCATTCATTTCATTAACCCGATGCACATTCAGCGTTTCGGCAAAATTACCGGCACAGAAAAACAAAGTGATTTTCATCAGACCCTGATGTACTAAATGCACCAGCGCACCAATGGCTGCGATGGGGCCTAATAACGCGACACCGAGCGTAATGTAGGACACCTGACTGACGGTGGAATACGCTAAGCGTTTTTTGATTTCCTGTTGCTTTAACGCCTTGATAGACCCATACAAAATGGTTGCCGCTGCCAGCCATAATAAGCCCTGGGTTAAATGCAGTTGATCGGAGGCTTCAATGCCAAACACATCATAAACCACCCGAATAATGCCAAAAGCCCCCGCTTTCACCACCGCCACCGCATGCAGCAAGGCACTGACCGGCGCAGGTGCAACCATGGCCTGTGGCAGCCAGCCGTGTAAGGGTAATAAGGCGGCTTTGACACCAAAACCGACAATCAATAACACAAAGGCAACGGTTAAGCTGGCGGAATGATCGGTGAGAAATCCAGACAGGTAGCCGCCCGGCACAAACTGCGGACTGCCAGACACGCTATGTAATAACGCGACCCCCACCATGGCGATTGCGCCACCGCCTAACGTATAAGCCAGATAAATTCTTCCGGCGCGCAAGGCAGCAGGTGTACCGCTATGCACAACCAGTGGGAAAGTCGCTAATGTGAGTAATTCATAAAACACCAAAAACGTCAGTAAATTACCGGACAGCGCGAGTCCCACGGTGGCACTGACACACAAGCTGAAGTAGCCAAAAAAACGGGACCGTAAGGCAGTACCTTCCAGATAGCCAATCGCATACACGGTTGTCGCTAGCCATAAAACTGAGGACAAGCTGATAAATTGCAATGACAAGGCATCGGCTTGCAGAATTAAATCACCCGCTGGCAGAAAAGGCAGGCTAAACAGGAAGGTAGTGCCTTGTGTTACGGCCAACAGCATATAGCCCACTAACACCAACTGCGTAAAGACACCCACCAAGTTGAGTGTGGTGCGTAATCCGACTTGGGATTCTTTTAAACTGAAGATGATGAGTCCGGGGATGACGGAACTAAGCACTAATATCAGTGGTAAATAGGTTGTCAGCCAATCTTGTATCAAGGTAACCCTCCCAAGAACTGGATTAGCTGAACGCTGACAACCGCCATTAACCAGGCCATCAGCGCAGGTAACATGGCGAGCCAATGCGAAAATCTGTCAGGTGAAAAATCCGGTGCTAACGGATCTGCCCGGTTAAAGCTGATCACAATAACGCGAAACACGTAAATCGCACTTGCCAAGGTGCCTATCAAAATACCTACCGCCCAGGGCCAGTGGATGGGAGATGCAAGGGTAAGTTGTAATAATGTCCATTTGGCAACAAAGCCGCCACTGGGTGGCAGGCCAATAATGCTGCCACCAGCAACAGAAAAGGCAAACATCGCGACCGGCATGGTCTGCGTCGCGCCTTTTAAAGCCGTGACTCGTTTACTTCCCAGCGTGGCCTGCATTTCACCCGCCACTAAAAACATAGAGACTTTTGCTAAACCATGTGCAATGACAAATAACCATAATGCAACGAGTAACTGTGTTTGCTGCCAGTAAAGCAATAAGCCTAATGCCAGCGTGGCATAGCCCAGCTGGGCAACCGTAGAGTAGGCGACTAAGACCTTAAGATAAGGTGTTCTAATGGCGCACCATCCCCCCCAAATCAAAGCGGCGATGCCAGCGATGGCCAGAAAAAAACCAGTCGTCTGGGCTAATTCTACCGGGGCGACCTCCGTCCAAAGCAACCAAAGAATATAGAAAGGTCCTTTAACCACGACCGCTGATAACAAGGCACTGACGGCAGTTGGCGCATTGGCATGGGCACTGGGTAACCAAAGATGTAATGGCCAGATGGCAGCTTTGAGCATTACGCCGAGTGTCATCAGAATAAGGGCAGCTTGGGTGGTGGCATCGGCTTGCGTGACGTCGGCCAGTAAGGCGATATCCAAAAAGCCATAGCGGCCATAAATCAAGGCGACACCTAGCAAATAACTTAATGAGGCAGCCAGAGACAGCAGCAAATAATGCAATGCCGGACGATAGGCTTTAGGCCCGGATAACGCGACCATAGCGACGGCGGCTAAGCCCAATAACTCTAAAGTGACATACCAGTTGAATAAATCAGCGGATAACCATAAAGCCGCTAAACTACTGTGTAACAGTAAAGCCAGGGGCCAGAAATCTGTAGTATTGGTGATGCTATGACGGCTATAGTTGGCATAGAGAGCGACCAAACTATGCACTAATGCTGTAAATACCAGTAATAGTGAATTAACGGGTGTGAGTTGGAAGCGAATTCCCAAAGGTGCTTGCCACCCCCCCAGATGCATCTGTTGAACCCCAAAAAGATGCACTTGATATAGGGCGGCCAATGCGGCTGCCAGGCTCATTAAACTGGCAATAATCACGACACTGCCTGCTCGCCGGTGTATGAACAATAAGACCAACGCAGTCATTAACGGCAGCGTCATGCTCAGTAGTGCAAAATTCATCTTTCAGAGACTTGTTTGGATTGTGCGTAGGCGACGGAAAGCCTTAACGCAAACGCAGTCGCACACACGGCAACGACGAGGCCAGTGACCACCAGTGCTTGTAAAACGGGATCAATGGTTTCTTCCCGGCTGGCTAAAGCAACCATCACCATAAACACGCCATTGCCTGAAATGTTGATATTGATAATGCGCCGAATAAAGTTTTTGGCCAGTAACAGGCCAAGGGACCCCAAAACCCATAAGCTCACGCCAAGACATAAATAAAGTTGAATAGCGGTCATGGGTGCAAGGTTCTCCTTTCGCCCACGACAAGCCACGTTAAGGTGGCAGCTATCGATAAAGTTGCTGCTATTTCTATGCTGAAAATAAGCAGGCCATTAAAGGCCAGCGGATATTGTAACCAGGCATCCCCCCAAAAGGCGGTTGCGGCAGCCACAAGGATAAACAGGCTAACACCCATTAAAACCAACCCCCGCAACCAGAGCGAGTGCCAGCTTAATGGCGGGATAATTTGCGTCAACCTGAGTAAAATAGCACCTGCGGCTAATAAGGCACCTGCCTGAAAAGCCCCACCCGGCGCACTGGTGCCGCGCCATAAAATATAGCCACCCACCACGACAATTATTGGCGCTAATATTTGGCTCCACACTGTTAACAGTGGCCAGCTGGTGGGCAATTTGTAAGGCTGAATGGCTAATTGCCGAGCACCTAGAAAGGCCAGTAACAATACGCCCAACTCTAATAAAGTGTCCCAGGCACGGAAGTTTAATAAGACTGCCGTTGTCGGATGGCTCACCCCACTTTCAGGCAATGCCTGTTGGCTTAAATCTATTAATGTTGTGCTGTGGCCTGCTAAAGACCAGACCGCTTGAATAAGCCAAATTAAAATCAGTATTAAAAAAGCGAAAGCCAGCCAAGGCATTTGCCGTTTTTGAAGTTGGTCATTGTCTGAATTGGATTGAGCATAAGCCGAGAGCAGTAAAACGCCTGTTATACCGGCGCCAATGGCAGCTTCGGCTAAAGCGAGATCTACTGCGCCTAATCGCGCCCAGGTGATCGCCAGCAACAAGCCAAAAGCGATATACAGCATGATGCTGTTAAATAAGTGCTTTGTGAAAATGCTTGCGATTGCTAGCGCCAACAACAAACTGACCAAAACCCCGTCAAACAGCCAATCAGTCATCACGCTGCATTTCCTTATCAGATTGTTGCTGATATCGCGCTAACAACTGACAGGCCGTTGCTGCAGAAGCCATCATCAGCAGCCAGATACTGAGCATTACTATCACGTTACGAAGTGAGTCGGCCTGCATAATTAAACCAAATATCACCAATCCTAAGCCGAGTGTATCTGCCTTGGTAATCGCATGCAGGCGACTATAAGCATCCGGAAAACGGATTAAGCCGACTGTGCCGGCGATAAAGAAAAATACACCGGCAGAAATAACCACAAAACTGAGCCACTCAATCATGTTGATGACTTCTCAAATATTGCACTAAAGCTGCTGACAATAAGGCCGCTAACAGCGCAAGTATTAGCGCGACATCCAATAACGCAGGCATTTCTTGCTGGTACGCTAGTAGCAATAACAGGGCAGTGCCCGCGGTCCCAAAAAGTTGCACGGCAATCAGCCGGTCTGTTCGGCTTGGCCCCATGACAACTCGCCATAAACCCACCACAATGGTCGCTAATAAAAGGCAGATCAATACCATCATTTCTTTGTCACACCCATTAGCCGGATAAGCTGTTGCTCCAGTTTTGTGACGCCTGTTTGCCAATCTTGAGTGCTATCCAGGACATGCAGATAGAGTTGTTGATTTTTATACTGTGTGGACAGCGTTCCCGGCATCAAGCCGACTAAGGCGGACAGCATTAATTTGATGTGTTCGGGACTGTCTTGCAGAGAATAAACAACCCAATTGGGTTTGATTGGCAGAGAAGGGGAGATTGCACGTCGGGCGACATCCCACCCTCCGATCGCCATTTCCATGACGAAAAAAATAACAAAATGGGGCAGATAGCGCAGTCGAAAAGACGGGGGGGATGGTGTCAGATAAAGACTGATAATGCTTGATGTTATAACTACAATTACACCAAATGCTAAGCCTGCACCTTCAGCCAAAAGAATCCACAAAAAGCTATAAATGATGAACCAGCCTAAAACAATTTTTATTGAAAATGCTGATCGCATCTTAGTCATTTGACGAACCGCTCCTATTTCGTTGTTTAACGTATGAGGCCTTGCATCAGTCTGTTGATTGAACATGCTTTAGTCAATCTAGCAAAACTGTTTGTTAAGGGTGGCAATATATCTGCTGCAAACAAGGTATTTTTTATCAAGGTTGCCACTGTCATTAGGGCTGACACCATCTGGAGTATGGGATATCCATGCTGCCCGATCTCTTACAGTAGATCAAAAACCCCTCGTCAATTTGCCATTTTCTTGGTAGTTAACACTAACAATCATAATCACTCTCTGTGTAATCCATTCTCAGGTAATAAAACCTGCAACGACTAATAATTATGTAAGCCGAACATGGCGTTACAGACCCTTATTTATACGATGGTAGATAGTCTTTGTCCCACATATTAATAACGGCGGATTTTGCTGACTAAATAGACGTTCGAAGCAAACACTGTCAGCAAATACCACTATAAGTCCAGGATTTAGACCTGGTGCATTTGAGAGGCGGTTTTAATGCTATGTATACGTCTGCAGCGAGGGTTTTTTGTCGAAGGTTTGTGCAAACATTCTCTGGGTTCTGGCCTTTCAAAATCTGCCGAATCATACGTTTTCTCAACCACGGCAAAAAATATAAATGTGCTGTTGACTCGCTATCGGCATCAGCGTATTATTTCGCCTTCTTCGAGGATGTCTGTCCTTGGAAAAGTCGGGGCATAGCGCAGTCTGGTAGCGCATCTGGTTTGGGACCAGAGGGTCGGGAGTTCGAATCTCTCTGCCCCGACCACTTTTTGACTGCTTCAGCCTCACTTAGTTATCAATGCGCCCGTAGCTCATCTGGATAGAGCATCGGCCTTCTAAGCCGAGGGTAGCAGGTTCGAGTCCTGCCGGGCGTACCATCTTTTCATCCTCATAAATGCGTTGTGACCAAACTTTCGAGTTGATTTTTAGGCCTTGTCGATGCTAACTTTCACCGAACCAAGGACGGCATATCTGAATTTCCCAAACTTAATAGTGAACTCAGCAACGTGAATAAAAATACCCTGCTCGTAACTGGCGGTGCCGGTTTTATCGGCTCTGCATTAATTCGTCAATTAATTACCGAAACTGACTTTACGGTTATTAATATCGACAAATTAACTTACGCTGGGAATCTTGAATCGCTGGCCGAGATTGATAAGTCACCAAACTATCATTTTGAACAAGCTGATATTTGTGATGCACAAGCAATGGATCGGATTTTCAATCAATACCAGCCCAGTGCCATTATGCATTTGGCAGCTGAATCACATGTTGATCGTTCGATTGATGGACCAGCAGACTTTGTGCAAACCAATGTAGTTGGCACGTATGTTTTGCTTGAGGCTGCTAGAAAATATTGGAAAACTTTATCGGCAGATGAAGCTAAAAATTTCCGCTTCCACCATATTTCTACCGATGAAGTGTATGGCACTTTAGGCGAAACCGGTCTGTTTACTGAAACCACACCGTATCAACCAAATTCTCCTTATTCTGCTACTAAAGCGGGTAGCGATCATCTGGTTCGTGCCTGGCATCATACCTATGGTTTGCCTGTGTTAATGACCAATTGTTCCAATAACTACGGCCCATACCAATTCCCGGAAAAACTAATTCCTGTAGTCATCAATAACGCTTTGGCGGGTAAACCGCTGCCAATTTATGGCAAAGGTGAAAATATCCGTGATTGGTTATATGTAGATGATCACGCCAGAGCATTAAGACTTGTGCTGGCCGAAGGCAAATTATGTGAAAGCTACAATATTGGTGGCTTTAATGAACATACTAATCTTGATGTTGTGCAAACCATTTGTAAGATTTTGGATGAGTTATTGCCGGAATCACCGCATCGTCCGCACAAAAATTTAATCGAATTTGTGACAGATCGTCCTGGACATGATGCCCGCTACGCCATTGATGCCAGCAAAATTGAACGTGAATTAGGCTGGAAGCCCCAGGAAACATTTGCTACAGGTTTGCGAAAAACCGTTCAGTGGTATCTGGATAACCGACCATGGTGTGAAAATGTAATGGATGGCAGTTATCAGCAACAAAGACTAGGTTTGGGAGAAGCCAAATGAGCCGCAAAGGAATTGTATTAGCCGGTGGAAGCGGCACCCGTTTATATCCGGTAACCCAATCTATCTGCAAACAGTTATTACCGGTTTATGACAAACCGATGATTTATTATCCACTGGCTACCATGATGCTGGCCGGTATGCGTGACATTTGCATCATTTCGACTCCACAAGACACACCACGCCTTGAGCAATTGCTAGGTGATGGCAGTAAATGGGGTTTGAATCTGCAATATATTGTTCAGGACAAACCGGAAGGGATTGCACAAGCCTTTACTCTAGGTGCTGAGTTTATTGGTGACGATGATTGCGCTTTAGTGCTTGGGGATAATGTCTATTACGGCCATGATTTGGCCGATATGATGCGAGATGCCGATAATAATAAAGACGGCGCGACAGTTTTTGCTTACCCTGTCAGTGATCCAGAACGTTATGGTGTTGTCGCGTTTGATGAAAATGGTAAAGCTTTAAGTATTGAAGAAAAACCGTTAAAACCCAAATCACGTTATGCGATAACTGGCTTGTATTTCTATGATAATCAGGTGGTGGAGATTGCGCGCAATCTTAAACCTTCTGCCCGCGGTGAACTTGAAATTACTGATGTGAATCAGGCTTATCTGGATAATGGCAAGCTTAATGTTCAGGTAATGGGACGTGGCATGGCCTGGCTGGATACTGGAACCCATGATTCATTGCTTGATGCGTCAATGTTTATTCAAACGCTTGAGCAACGCCAAGGTTTAAAAGTCATGTGTCCGGAAGAAATTGCCTATCGCATGGGGTATATCAACGCTGAGCAACTTGAAGCATTAGCCCAACCATTATTAAAAAGTGGTTACGGAAAATACCTGTTAAATATCATCAACGAGACTATTTATTGATGTTAGTTACTGATACCAATATTCCCGATGTTAAATTACTGACTCCCAAGAAATTCGGTGATGAACGTGGTTTTTTTCTGGAAAGCTATAACAAAAAAACCTTTCAGAATTTGCTGGGTTTAGATATCGATTTTGTTCAGGATAATCATTCTCGCTCAGCCAAAGGTGTGTTGCGTGGACTGCATTATCAAATCAAACAACCTCAAGGCAAGCTGGTTCGGGTCACAGCCGGAAAAGTATTCGATGTGGCTGTAGATATGCGACGTAATTCCGCCACCTATGGTCAATGGGCCGGGGCGGTCTTAACCGCTGAAGGCCAGGAGCAGTTTTGGGTTCCAGCTGGTTTTGCCCATGGCTTTCTGGTGTTAACCGATAGTGCCGATTTTCTTTATAAAACTACGGATTATTACGCACCAGAATATGAACGAACAGTTGCCTGGGATGATGCCGAGTTGGCAATCGACTGGCCGTTAGCTGATTTAACGCCAGTTTTATCCACGAAGGATCAGCAAGGCACAGCTTTTAAACTGGCCGAGACGTTTTAAGTGAAGATATTACTGATAGGTGCCCAGGGGCAGGTTGGTTTTCAATTACAGCGAAGCCTTGCCTGCCTTGGACAGTTGCACAGCACAACTCGCCAGGATCTGGATTTGTCGGATATCTCGGCAATCCGCTCTTTGACTTATCAAGTAAAGCCTGATCTGATTATAAATGCTGCCGCCTATACGGCGGTTGATAAAGCTGAACAAGAAACCGAATTAGCCAGACAAATTAATACCATTGCACCAGCGATATTAGCAGAGCAAGCCAAAAAGTTAGCCATCCCACTGGTGCATTATTCTACTGATTATGTATTTGATGGCAGTAAAAATTCGCCATGGATCGAAACGGATGTGACTGGACCGTTAAGCCATTATGGCTTGACCAAATTAGAAGGTGAGCAAGCTATTGCCGCCAGCGGATGCGCTCATCTAATTTTCCGGACCAGCTGGGTGTATGACCGGCGTGGTCACAACTTTCTGAACACCATGCTGAGACTGGCTGAAGAACGTGACCAATTAAACATAGTTGATGATCAACTTGGTACTCCTACCTGGAGCCGGCATATTGCTGATGTCACAGCTCAAGCCTTATCACAGGTAAATAAAGACGAGTCCTTCTGGAAAAGAAACAGCGGCATTTACCATTTGAGTGCAGCGGGTCAAACTAGCTGGAAAGGCTTTGCCGAAGCGATATTTAAATTAGCTGGGCAGGATGGACGACGAGTACCCGAGGTGAATGGTATTCCAACTACAGATTATCCTACTCCTGCTAAACGTCCTTTAAATTCTCTTATGGATAATTCCAAATTACAGCAGCATTTTGGTTTGCAGTTACCCGACTGGCAGCAAAGTTTACAATGGGTTATGCAGTCATAAACAGTCAACACGGATTTATGACAACTTGCCGTATTGAGGAAGGTCAGTGATTCAAACCATGTATAACAAATTAATGCAGTGGTTTTTGCATCGACCACGTACAACTAAACGCATTCTCAGTGTGATAGTTGATTATTTTGTGGTGATGTTTGTCCTATGGGCGGCATTTTCATTGAGATTAAGTACTTTTTATATTCCACCACATCGCCTCC
>JAMDEF010000082.1 GCA_023488305.1 Gammaproteobacteria bacterium
GAATGGGGTGATTGTTGATTCCGAACAAATCTGGGATGACGCTGAAAAACACGTGTTTTCCAGCTACGGTATCGATATAACTGAGACCGACCAGCTGAATACCCGCAATATGAATATGCAGCAGGTATCGCAATATTGGTCTCAAAAAGCCCGCACACCTTTCTCACTTGAAGCCTCTGAACAGAGCGTTATTCAGCGAGTTTGCCAACAAATTCAAAACACACCTGTGGCCATGCAAGGTGCGCTGAACTTACTCAAACAAATCCACAAAATGAATTTTCCTATTGGTCTTGCTACCAACGCACCAAGACCCGTTTGTCATACCGTATTGCAATGCTTGCAAATTGAAACGTTTTTCTCTTCGGTTCAAACCGCTGATGATGTTGAAAACACCAAACCCCATCCGGAAATCTATTTAAAAAGTGCTGACAACTTGAAGGTAGCACCACAGCATTGTCTGGTGTTTGAAGATTCTCCAACCGGCGTTAGAGCGGCGCACGCAGCTGGAATGCAGGTTATTTATGTCAATCCGATCCGGGTTGCTGATAATGCAACCAACACCATGACAAGAACCCGTTTCCAATCGCTCATGCAATTCAATATTGATGAGCTCGAATCTCTTTCATTGTGCCAGTAAAACTCACATTACCTCGTTGAACTTATGCCATGGAAGCAATGGTTTTGCGAAAGCGACTTAACGATAAACCAAATAAAGCGCCACCAAGCAGAATCAAACTCAAAAACTGTGGCCAAACTTCACTTATCCCTGCTCCACGATAAAGAATCGATTGAGCCAGCATCACAAAGTGCGTGTTGGGCGCCAACAACATAATGTGCTGAATAATATCCGGCATACTTTCGCGGGGAGTTGTACCGCCCGATAACACTTGTAGTGGCAACAGAATCAATACCATCAACAAACCGAATTGGGGCATTGAGCGAGCGATGGTACCGAGAAAAATACCTAACGATGTTGTGGCAAATAAATGCAGCAACGTGCCAAACAAAAACAGTCCGACTGAGCCATGCAGCGGCACTGCCAGCCAAAGTTGCACCACCAACCATAACGATAATGCTGTCGCCACCAACACGACTAAAGCCATCGACCAGACTTTGCTGGCCATGATTTCAAAAGGCGTCACCGGCATCACCAGTAAATGTTCGACTGTGCCGTGCTCACGCTCTCTAATCAGTGCTGCACCGGTCAGAATAATTGACAGCATGGTGATGTTATTGATGACCTGCATAACTGCACCGAACCACTGGCTGTTGAGTTCAGTATTAAACTTGGCACGTAACACCAAATCCACCGGCGTCACACTGACCTGTCGGTGGCGCTCTACAAATGTTGTGATTTCGCCACTGACAATCGACTGCACATAGCTGTTACCGGTAAATGCTTGTCCCATGCGCGTGGCATCAATATTCAATTGAATGGCGGGTTGATGCCCGGCCAGCAGATCACGCTGAAAATTGGATGGGATATGCAAAGCAAACGTATCAACCCCCATATCCATTCGGGCATCAACTTCATGCTGTTCAATCATGACCGGTGGCTTGAAATACGGCGGATAAAAAGCATCCACAATGCGCATTGATAACGGAGATCGATCATCATCAACAATCGCTATCGGTGCATTATTCAACGAATCAATCATCGCTGTGGCAGCGGTATAAACTGACAAACTGAATGCGTAAACAATAAAAATCATCAACACCGGATCACGCCACAGACTACGCAGCTCTTTTATCCCCAAATGCAAAATATTGCTGATGGCCATTTCAGCGTTCCTGCTTTTTCAATAACATGACACCGATAACCAATAACACCGGTGCAGCAATAAACAACGCGATAAATGCCGGTTGTAATTCGGCATAGGACAAGCCTTTGGAAAACACCCCTCGCGAAATCGTCAAAAAATGCGTAGCGGGATAAACCTCGCCAATCCACCTCCCGACACCTTGCATTGAAGACACGGGATCAATCATGCCGGAAAACTGCACTGCCGGAACCAGTGTTAAAAGTGCTGTGCCAAATAACGCTGCGATCTGACTGCGGGTAAATGCTGAAATCAATAAACCCAGTGAGGTTGCACAAAAAACATACAGCAATGCAGCAAATGCCAAGGTGAAAAAGCTGCCGGTAAACGGCACCTGAAATATAAACACTGCGAACAGCACCAGCAGCACAAAATTTAACATCCCCAAGGCGATATACGGCAGTTGTTTACCCAGTAGAAATTCAAATCGAGTCACTGGCGTAACATACAGATTCACTATCGAACCCAGCTCTTTTTCACGCACTACCGAAAGTGCTGTCAACATCGATAGAATCAGCATCAACAATAATGGAATCATCGCCGGTACGATTGCCACCAGACTTTTTACATCCGGGTTATAACGAAAGCGTGTTTCGATGATGGCTGGTTGAGCGATAACTGCCGAGCCCAGTATTTCTCTTGATTTAGTGGTAAGCCAATGACTGTGCATTCCCTGCACATAACCACGAATATTTTCACCGCGGGTCGGCATTGAACCATCAATCCACGCGCCAATTTCAACTGTTTGTCCACGTGCCAGATCTCTGCCGAAACCATAGGGAATCTCTATTGCCAGACTCAGTTCACCTGATTGCATTCGCCGCTCTATTTCAGCATGACTATACAACTCGGGTTGTTCAATAAAATAACGGGAGCCGGATAGATTTAATCTGTAATCACGGCTGGTAGCTGTTTGATCAGCATCCAACACGGCAAATTTGAGATCTTCAACATCCATATTAATGCCATATCCCACCACAAACATCAGCAGTAAGGTGCCCACCATCGCCAGCGTCAGGCGTATTGGATCCCGCAGTAATTCAAGTGTTTCCCGGCGACTGTAACTATATAAACGCCGCAGATTAAACGCATCGGTAGTGCTAACCGCTTTATTCGATTGGATGGTTGCAGCCATCGAAGGTTTGGTCGTTTCATTAATGCCAGTTTGCGGTTTAGCTTCACGCAGCACTTCTTGCTGCAGATATTCAACAAAGGCATCTTCCAGAGAAGCCGAATGTCTGGCGTTTTTTAAATTTTCCGGAGTATCGGTCACCAGCACCCTGCCCGCATGCATCAATGAAATCCGATCGCAACGCTCTGCTTCATTCATAAAATGTGTGGAGATAAAAATGGTGACGCCATCCTGACGCGCCAAATCCACCAATATCTGCCAGAATGCATCCCGGGCAATAGGATCCACTCCCGACGTCGGTTCATCCAGAATCAGCATTTCCGGTCCGTGAATCATCGCCACTGCAAGGGATAATCGCTGCCTTTGTCCTAAAGGCAAAGCATCCGGCAAACTGTCCAGCACGGCTTCTAGTTCAAAGCGTTTGGCCATTTCCAGGATTCGGCCAGCAATCTGCTGGGTGGGTAATTTAAATAAACGTGCATGCAGATCCAGATTCTGTCTTACCGTAAGTTCACCATACAACGAGAATGACTGGGTCATATAGCCAACTCGCTGGCGAATACTCAGATCATGCGGATCAATTGCTTTGCCAAATAATTTGGCTTGGCCTTCTGTCGTGGCCAACAGGCCGGTCAGCATTTTCATCGTCGTGGTTTTGCCACAACCGTTGGATCCGAGGAAACCAAAAATCTCACCACGAGGTATTTTAAAACTCACTTTATCGACAGCAGTAAAGTGCCCGAACCGCATAGTCAGCTGTTCCGCCTCAATGGCAAATTCATCCTGCGTCGTAGCATTACGTGGTGGAATCACTACGGGTTTATGGCGATCTCGCTGTTCGTCCGGCAATAAGGCAATAAACGCTGATTCCAGTGAGGTGGTGGCTGTCTGCTGAAGAATTTGTTGCGGGGTACCAGTGGCGAGCACTTTTCCCTGATTGATGGCTACCAACCAGTCAAAATCCGCCGCCTCTTCCATATAGGCTGTGGCCACTAACACACTCATGTTCGGGTTTTCACTGCGGATGCGATTAATCAATGTCCAGAATTGACGTCTGGATAACGGATCCACACCAGTTGTCGGTTCATCCAGAATGAGTAAATCTGGATCATGTATCAGCGCACAGCATAAACCGAGCTTTTGTTTCATGCCGCCGGATAACTTTCCAGCTGGTCGATCTGCAAATTCTGTCAATCCGGTGGCATCAAGTAACTGACTGATCCGTTGCTCACGTTCAGCCCGATCCTGGCCAAATAATCGTGCAAAAAAATCCACATTCTCAAATACGGATAAGGTGTGATAAAGGTTTTTACCAAGGCCCTGTGGCATATAGGCAATCTGTGGACATACCGCCTGGCGATGCTGTTTATTTCGCATATCACCGCCAAGTACTTCAACCTCACCCTGTTGAATGGCATGCGCACCGGATATCAACGAAAACAAACTGGATTTACCAACACCATCTGGCCCGATGATGCCAACCATCACGCCGGCAGGAATCGTCAGATTCAGCTCATTTAGCGCTATCGTTTTGCCATAATGAAGACTGACATTTTTCAGCACTGCCACTGATTGCTGGCTGCTTAATTCCGTCAACGGTTTGGCAGACATTAAGGGATCCTCACTGCCAGATGTTCTGGCCACTCTCCTTGTGAGTCTTCAAGAATAAAAGCCATGCCCGGTAACCCGGTTTTTACTCTGAGAATATTCGCATCCAGCAAGTCTTTCGGGATTTGCGCGCGCACCCGGAACATCAGTTTTTCCCGTTCACTGGCGGTTTCAACTGTCTTCGGAGTGAACTGTGCAACATCGGCAACGAATGATACGTTGGCTGGAAAAACATAGTTGGGTGCCGCATCCAGAATGATTCTGACCTCGGTGCCTAATGCCAAACGACCCGCCCGGTTCGTAGGTAAGAAAAAGGTCATATAGACATCACGCAGATCCACCAAATTCAGAACCCGGCCACCCGCAGCTATGACTTCGCCCGGTTGAGCAATTCGATATTGAACTCTGCCATCACGTACAGCTTTGAGCTCACTATCCGTAATATCAGCCTGAATACGATCAATGCTCGCCTGCGACCCTAACAAAGCCGATTCAGCTCCCGCCATTTGTGCCCTGGCTGTCACAATAGCCGCATCTGCAGCGGCAACTTGTGCTTTTGATGCACTGACAGCCGCAATAGCACTTTGTTGTCTGGCAAAATCATCATCCGATTCCTGTTGTGAAGTTGCGCCGCGCCCTGCCAAAGAAGATGATCGTTCATACCGTTTACGGGCAACATTCAGTTCAGCTTCACGTTGAGCCACCAGTGCTAAAGCAGCTTGTCTCTCTGCTTCACGTTGCACTAATTGACTATTGGCTATGGCAACAGAACTCTCCGCTTGATGAAATAAGGCCTGCGCTTCTCGTAATTGAGCCATCAGGTTTTCCGTATCCATTCTGGCGACTACTTGGCCTGCGGTTACAAACTCGCCTTCATCAACCAAAATATCCTCAATACGTCCTGCGGTTTTGCTAGCCACATCAATTTCCGTGGCTTCTATACGGCCATTTCCATAAACCAAACCTGCATAGGGATCGGGAGCGAGAAACAAACGCCATAATAAGAATGCTGACAGAGCAACGAATGCCAAGAAAATTGTGGCACGCAACAAGTGAGTATTTCGGGAGGTTGTCATCCGTAGCGTCCTTTATAAAATCAAACTAGTTTGAACAGCGATACTAATGATTAACAGTCAGAGTTATTGGTGTATAGATGCGGTTTTGTCATCTTACGGTGGTATGCAGGCAGTGTGTGGAAAGATTGAACCGTAATGACCATTTATTCCACGCATCAATATTTTTCTATCAATGCGTGCAGTGTACGCCAAAAATGTTTGAGGAAACCGGGCGGGTCGTTTGGCATTACAGTCTTTTGATGCAGATCAAATAGAATACGTAAGCAGGGAAATTATGCTCAGGGTTGATGTTGCTCACAGCCTTGGAATACTTGTTGTTCAACAACTTCTTCGGGTAAATCATCCGGAAAGGTATAGGCAAGATTAATTGCCAAATCAACCACACGTAAAAACTCTGCATTGGCAAATTCAGGGCGCAAAGTCTGTTCGACTTCCTGTTTGGATTTTCCGGATTGTTTATGATGGTAATAGTCGCCCGTCAGATTGGCGATAAGTTCACACTGTTTGTTGTCTTCCATCTCGTCTGCGAAAAGTGGCAGGCTCAATGAAGCCAAAATGGGTAGAATCAGAAACATAGGTGTTTTCATCAGCATCTCGACGATTTATATAAATAACAGCATAGATACGACTATCAATAAATCATAAAAATCCGCCATCAACACAACTACATTGAACAAAAAAACGGTCTGAAAAGACCGTTTTTAGATGTCGATGCTGATGATTAAGGTTGTGGCGTATTAAATATTTTCACAATCTTGTCATTCTTGATTATGACATGTGTTTCTTGCTTTTCGACAATGCGATAAAGCCATTTTTCAAACTGATCGTTTTCCATATCTGAGTCAGCGACTTTACGAAGCACAGGGCGAGTATGCACGCTGATAAAGGCGGGCTCCCAATATTGTCCGCATATCGCTTTGATATCGTCTGTACTCATGCCAATGGTAATACTATTAGCACCGCAGGCCATGCTGCTCTCGTGCGAAGAATTTCCGGCAAATGCCGATGCAGAAACTAACAATGTCGCCATTGACACTGAAATAAGAGATGTTAAAGACATGATTTTCCTCGCAAAGTTGACGCTGCTCTCAGTTAAATTCGAGACAATATGCGACTTTCAGGTGCCGTTCGTCAACAGCTAAGTATCTAAATTGGCAAATTTTTTTATTTTTCTATCTATTTTTATCGGTGCCGTCTCCAAAACAAGCGCTTTAAGTTAATTACATTTGAATTTAGAAGCTTAGTGATGTTTATACTGGACATCAGTTTTCATCATTCGGAATGTTATCGAAATGTCGTCCAGACCTATCTATATCTCATATGCTGGCCCAGTCTTGTTAGCCACTTCATTACTGAATAAAGGCACAGCATTTAGCGAATCCGAACGACAGCAATTCAATTTACAAGGCCTGATTCCTCAGCGCTTTGAAACGATTGAGCAACAGGCTGAACGTGCCTATCAGCAATATTCCAGTTTTATTGAGCCGATTAACAAACATATTTACCTGCGGACTATCCAGGATAATAACGAGACTTTGTTCTATTACCTGCTTGAACATCATCTACAGGAAATGATGCCAATCATTTACACCCCTACCGTGGGAGATGCCTGTGAACGTTTTTCCCAAATCTATCGCCGTGCCAGAGGTTTGTTTATCTCCTATCCAGACAGGCATCAAATTGATGAGATCCTGCTTAATGCGACAAAACGCAATGTCAAAGTCATTGTAATAACCGATGGCAGCCGTATTCTCGGTTTAGGCGATCAAGGTGTCGGCGGTATGGGCATCCCCATAGGCAAGCTCTCTTTATATACCGTTTGTGGAGGCATCAGCCCGGCTTATACCCTGCCCATCATGTTGGATGTCGGGACAGACAATGCCGATTTGCTAAACAATCCTCAATATATTGGCTGGCAGCATCCAAGAATCGATGCTCAGCAATACGATGAGTTTATGGATTTGTTTATTACCGCCATCAAAAAACGCTGGCCAAATGTGCTGCTGCAATTTGAAGATTTTGAACAACGTAAAGCTTTGCCATTACTTAATCGTTATCGCGATGAATTATGTTGTTTCAATGATGATATTCAGGGAACCGCCGCAGTCACTGTTGGCTCATTATTAGCTGCCTGTCGTGCCAAACAACAAACTCTTTCTGAACAAAACATCGTATTTGTCGGAGCCGGTTCTGCAGGATGCGGTATTGCCGAACAAGTCGTCGCTCAAATGATGACTGAAGGTACCAGCGAACTTGCTGCCCGCCAACGGATTTTCATGATTGATCGACCAGGTTTACTAACCCAATCATTACCCGGGCTACCTGAGTTTCAGCAAAAGCTTGCCCAACTTGATCTGGTGTGTGCTAACTGGAATATCTCTGGTATCAATCCCAATTTGGCGGAAGTTATTGAGAATGCCCGTCCAACGGTGTTAATTGGTGTTTCCGGTCAGGCAGGTATCTTTACCGAAGCAATAATTAAATCCATGTATTCGCATTGTCAGAAACCCATCATTTTTCCTTTAAGCAATCCATCCAAACAGATAGAGGCACACCCCCCAACAGCTATCGAATGGACAGACGGCAATGCACTTATTGCGACCGGCAGCCCTTTTATGCCCGTTATTTACCAGCAAAAGCTTTATCCCATTGCTCAATGCAATAACAGTTACATTTTCCCGGGTCTTGGCCTTGCTGTTGTCGCTGCCAAGATAGAACGGATCACCGATGAGATGTTGATGGTAGCAAGCGAAATACTGGCAAGCGCCTCACCGATGGCTACCGATGGTCACCAGGAACTTCTCCCACCCCTGACCGAAACCGCCGAACTCAGTAAAAAAATTGCCTTCGCTGTTGCAATACTCGCTCAACAAAAACAATTAGCTCCTGAAATGACCGAAGCTGCACTTATACAAGCTATTGAAGATAACTTCTGGAAACCGCGTTATCGTGATTACCAGCGGGTGAATGTATAAGATAAAAAAAAGGGCTTGCAGTGAACAACTACAAGCCCATTTTAATAAGCTGATATTACTATTTGATTAGAAATCCATTGTGGCTGTTAGGGTCACTGTGCGAGGAGCACCCAATACCAAATACCCTGTACCAACCGTTCCATTAGCACCTACATATCCACCTGCCGAAGCCCAGTAGTCTCTATCAAAAACATTATTCACTCTGGCTCGTAATGTGAGATCTTTACCATTCACTTGCATTAAATACCTTGCACCGATATCCACTCGCGTCCAGCTAGGTAATTTCAAATCGTTGGCAGAATCTGCGTACATTGATCCCGTGTAGATAATTCGGCTATCGAGTGCTAAACCACTGACCTGTGGTACTTCCCATTCGGCGCCAATATTTGCTTGATATTCAGGAATGCCCACTACGCGGTTCCCATCTAAATCATCACTTCCTGTTTTATCCTGTTTAGCATCCAGCCAAGTCACACCACCCAGTAACTTAATATCATCAGTTAATAAACCAAAGGTCGTTAACTCGATACCTTGATGGTTGTTCTCGCCAGAAGTTTCAAACACTGGATTCGCAGGATCTGATGTATCAGTAAAAGAACGAGGCATATCGGTGGTGAAATAAGCGAGTCCCCAACCTAAATAATCAGAGTCATATTTCAAACCGATTTCTTTTTGTTCGGCTACGTATGGAGACTGTGCTTCACCTCTATTAACAAGGTCGATACCATTAAACTGTTCTGGGGCCGTTTCCCCCTGACGTAGACTTTCAATGTAATTACCATACACAGACAACTGGGGTGTGAGTTTATAAACCATTCCTAATACAGGGGTATTTTTTGTTTCTTTATACTCACTGGTTTTGTCACCTGTGCTGTAATCATAGGTTTTTACTTCTATCGTCTGCCTACGGATACCAAGTGTTAATAGAAACTTCTCGTCGAAGAATGACAAAGTATCGCCAATGGCATAACTCTGAAGTTGAACTGAATTTGTTAAGGTGGGAGTTAAATTTGAATTAGTTTGAAAACCAAGTGGAGGCTGTGACAGATCAACAGGATTATATAAGTTGGTTAATAAAGTACTTCCTGTCCCATAAGCGTTTTTTGAATCTAATTCAAAAAATGAAGCAGACATTACCCATTCATGTCCTACATTACCTGTATTGAATAAGCCACGAAGGCCAAGTTCACCGGTATCGACTTCATCTTTACGAGCATTATCAAATCGAAAGAAATTTCCTTGTCCAGAATTAGCATCCGTTACACGAATATTGGCTAAGGAGTTTTCCTCATCGGTGCGACGTAATCCATAAGCAGCCCACGCCGTTGTTGTTTCCGTGACATCATATTCACCACGCATTGTACCAAACCAGTCTTGCTCATCAGAATACGACCAGGGTTGAGCCCAATTGCTATTAGAGTTTGGGGCCGAAGGAATGCGTTCAAGCCCTAATAGAGTAACATTAGTACGTGTTTCATCCAGTTGATTATCCTGATAACCGATATCTGCTGATAAGCGGGCTCTATCCCCTCTCCAATCCAGGCCAACAGAAAACAAGCCTAATTGGGTTTCTTCATCATCAATTGCAGTGCCACCATTGCGGTAAGCCGTATTAACACGTACACCAAACTGTTTTTCTTCTCCAAATCGTCTGGCGATATCGGCAGAAACAAGCCCTTGCTGTCCATGTTCTGTTCCAACCGTAATTCGATTCAATGGCTCATTAGGCGCACGCTTTGGGAGTAAATTAACATTACCGCCGATGCCGCCACCACTTGGTGAAGCGCCGGAAAGAAATGAAGAAGCACCTCGTAAAAGCTCTACGCGCTCAAACAGTTCGGTTGCAATATATTGTCTAGGCAACAGCGAATATAAACCGTTATAGGCTATATCGTCAGAGCTCAGAATAAAGCCACGAATAAAGTAGGATTCCTGAAAGTTACCAAAACCTCTTGCTACCCTTACAGAGGGATCATTCTGTAAAACATCACCTACACTTCGTGCCTGACGATCTTGAATAAATTCATTGGTATATGCCGTGATACTGAATGGGCTATCTAAATGATCAAGGGTTCCAAGAATGCCTGCTCTTCCACCCACTGCGACCTGACCACCGCTATGTGCTGGAGATAATCCTTCAGCAGAAGCATCCGCACTGGCGGTTACCGTGATAGATTCAAGTTCAGCAGAATCATTCTCCATTTCAGCTGCACTAACTGAAGGTATTGCCAGCAACGCTAAACTTATTGACATCGTTAGTGGTGATAATTTTGTTCGCATGAACCGTCTCCAGCTCCAATAAAGAAAAAAACATATATTACGCTGAGGCCCATTAACAGTAAATACAAATCGTTATCATTTAGATAAGTATAAAGTGTTATACGAAAAAGCAATTGAAGACAATCAAGATTTAACTGATGAGGTTTGCTATTATTTGCCGGTCAAATAATGACAGGTCGCCATGTTGTTGGGCATGGTCGACGAGAAAAGCAATCGGTTTGTCGCATGACAACCATGATTCATACTTTTAAATATCAGGATTTTTATGCCAGAAATTATTATTGAAAAAAACCCGAGCGAAGCACGTTTACAAGAGTTAGGCGTGTCAGGTTGGGAAATTTGGGATTGCCCAGTTACTGAATTCCGTCTGGATTTTGATGAAACGGAAAAAGCTTACATCCTGGAAGGCGAAATTGTTGTCACTCCAGATGGTGGTCAGCCTGTCACGATTGTTCCTGGTGATTACGTGATTTTCCCAACAGGTTTGAAAAGCATGTGGCAAGTCACCAAACAGCTGAAAAAACATTACAGCTACGATTAGTCAGCAACATTAAAAGGCATCTTCGGATGCCTTTTTTTTCACTTTTTTTCAGTATGCTCAACTTTTAACAACCGTTCATGTCTCTCACTACAATGCACACAAATAATGGAGTCAGTATGAAAGTAATCGCCTTTGCAGCCAGCAGTAGTAAACAATCTATCAACAAACAACTTGTTACTTACGCAGCAAGTCTGATCGACAATGCTGATGTAGAAGTGTTGGATTTAAATGATTATGAGTTGCCATTATTCAGTGTTGATATTGAAAAAGATCTCGGTCAACCGGCGCTGGCTCAAGCATTTCTCAATAAACTGGGAAGCGCTGATGCGTTAGTTATTTCCTTTGCAGAACATAATGGAAATTATTCGGCCGCCTGGAAAAATCTGTTTGATTGGTGTACCCGAATCGACCAAAAAATCTTTCAGAAAAAACCTACGATTCTTCTCTCGACTTCACCAGGTGAGCGTGGTGGTGCAACGGTAATGGATATTGCAGTTAATTCACTTCCTCGCTTTGCCGCAGAAATAAAAGGCAGTATGTCCCTCCCCTCTTTTTACGATAATTTTGATATCGATAACGGGCGCATTATTAATGCTGAATATGACCAGAAACTACGTCAAACGATGGCTCAATTAACTTCAGGTTGAGTTGTCACAATTTAGAAATATAGTTGCAGTATTGTTGAAATATTTATCGATAAGATAATCGTTTGTTTATTCTGAGGATGTCACATGAACGAGTCGACAGCAGTGTTGGAATTAAAGAAAAAAGCAAAGAAACAACTTCTTAAAATCAGTGATGAAGCCTCAATACATAGTAATCGAGCCAAGGCTTTATTGCTTTTATCTGAGGGGGCGAGTCAGGAAGAGGCGGCTGAAAAGACAACATTAAGCTTAGGGCAAGTTCGTTATTGGCTGGGACGTTATCGAGCAAATGGCATTGCCTGTTTTCCTGAGGTAATTGAGGTGGAATCAAAGCCTAATAACAAGTCAAAAAAATCCGATTCTAAAAAAACTAAAAAAACGGATAAAAAAATCAAAGTTAAGAAAACTGATAAAAAGAAAGATAAAGCAAAAAAAATTAAAAAATCCAAATCAAAAAAATGAGTCATTAAACTCTCACCCACTCTTAGGTGTTACTTGTTTAATCACTCAATATTATTTGGCCCGGCTGCTAGTTCGCCCGGTTCATTCGCATACATTTTCAAAAATCCCGTCTTGCATATAGATGCCGAAAAACGTTTATTTGTCTGTGTTTTTATCTACAGTTGATATTTTGGTTAAAGATTTTTTATATTTAGTCGACAACCATGCTGTACAACGATACCAACAGCAATAAAGGTAATT
>JAMDEF010000020.1 GCA_023488305.1 Gammaproteobacteria bacterium
AAGTTCTGAAATTTGATAAAGATCGTGAACGTGTATCGTTAGGCCTGAAACAATTGGGTGATGATCCTTGGAAAGATATCGCTCGTCGTTATCCGAACAGCACACGCATTCAAGGTAAAGTGACCAACATTGCTGACTACGGTTGTTTTGTTGAAATCGAAGACGGCGTTGAAGGTTTGGTTCACATGTCTGAAATGGACTGGACTAACAAAAACGTACATCCTTCTAAGCTAGTCACATTAGGCGAAGAAGTTGAAGTAATGGTTCTGGATATCGACGCAGAACGTCGTCGTATTTCACTGGGTATCAAACAGTGCCAAACCAACCCTTGGGAAGAGTTCTCAATGACTCATAACAAAGGTGATAAAGTTAGTGGCGCTATCAAATCAATCACTGATTTCGGTATCTTCATTGGTTTGGACGGTGGCATTGACGGCCTGATTCACTTATCAGACATTTCTTGGGAAGAAGAAAACGAAGAATTGATTCGTGACTTCAAGAAAGGGGATGAAGTTGAAGCCGTAGTACTGGCAATTGATCCTGAACGTGAACGTATTTCTCTGGGTATCAAACAATTGCAGGATGATCCATTCTCTGCCTATTTGTCTGAACACCCACGTGGTTCTGTTGTTACAGGTAAGGTCACTGAAGTTGATGCCAAAGGCGCAACAATTGAATTGGCTGAAGGCGTTGAAGGTTATGTTCGTGTGGCGGATATTTCGCGTGAACGTATCGAAGATGCCAGCAAAGTGCTGAATGTCGGTGATGAAGTTGAAGCTAAATTTACAGGAATGTCACGCAAGGATCGCACACTGACTCTGTCCATTAAAGCTAAGGATGATCAAGAAGAATCTGAAGCAGTGAAAGAGTACAGTAATGTTAGTTCCGGCAATACCACTTTAGGTGATTTGCTGAAAGAACAAATGAATCAGAAAGATAGCTAATCTGATCATTTATAAGCATCCGGTAATTTGCCGGATGCTTATTTTTTCTTGTTACACAGCTGCCTTAACGTTAAGGCATAACCCAAAGTCTACTGCCGGGAATCTAGGAAATTATGACCAAGTCTGATTTGATAGAAATACTATCCGAAAAACAATCTCTATTGAATTATCGAGACGTTGAACTAGCGGTGAAGTTAATTCTTGAACAGATGAGTGATTGTCTGTCACGTGGTGATCGTATTGAGATCAGAGGGTTTGGCAGTTTCACCTTGCATCATCGTCCACCTAGAGTGGGCCGTAATCCAAAAAGTGGTGAATCTGTTAAGCTTGATGAAAAATATGTACCGCATTTTAAACCCGGAAAAGAGTTACGTGATCGCGTAAATAATGCCGCTGGTTTTTAATAAAAAATGAAAATTAGTCAGGAAGCCGTTACTGACGCTGTTGTAATAAAAAGTTATGGCGACGGCTTTCTACTGATTCAATCTACTGATCAACCTCACCAACGGATCACGCATAATTGCATTCTCACCCCTGAGGGCATATTTGATGCGCTGGATCTGAATCGCTTCGATGGAAATATCAGCGATACACAGATTGAAAAAATCAAATCCTTTAAAGCAGATGTTGTCATCTTGGTAAAGGATGACGGTCTTACCTCCCACTCGACAAATTTTACCCACGTATTTGCCCAATACGGTATTTCTCTGGAAATAATGTCGCTTGGGGCTGCTTGCCGTACCTACAATTTGTTATTAAATGAAGGTAGAAAGCCCATACTGCTAGTTAATTTCAAGTCTTAATGCGGGTGATGTGCAATGTTTTTGGTTATCGATATGAATACCCATATTAAGCATAAGGTTTAAGCTATTGTTTTTACGCTAATTCTTAGGGGCTGGTTGATTGCATGAATCGCTAAAACTTGACCACACCTAATGAAGTCAGGAAAATTCCCCTGGTTTAGTCAACGCAAAGTTTGCGGAAAAGCTTATAGACTCGCAATTTTTGACAAAAGGCTTAGCAACATCAGCAAAGTTGATCTGGATCACGGATTTGAAAACATCAACACTGTTGTTTTGCGGTAAAATTTGTCGAGCTTGATTGTTGGGCAATATGAAATTGGGTTCTGTTTCTGAGAATAATTAGAAGAAGCAGTGATAGAGTTTTCATGAGAGAGAAGGTGTGATCGCTATGCAGGCGAAACAACAGTACAACTTTGAAGTAGTTAAATGGTTCTCCTATATGGCGGTAGTCTATTTAGTTGCCGGTACGGGTATGGGTGTATTTATTGCATCGCAGTTAGCCTGGCCAGATCTTAATTTTGATAATCCTTACATTAGTTTTGGTCGGTTACGTCCATTGCATACCAATACGGTAATTTTTGCTTTTGGTGGATCGACATTAATGGCTACAGCATTTTATGTTGTACAACGTACATCTGGAGTAAGACTCTGGAGTGATAAATTGGCCTGGTTCACCTTTTGGGGATGGAACCTGATTATTCTCGGCGCCATCATCACGTTGCCTTTAGGCTTAACTCAATCAAAAGAATATGCTGAGCTGGAATGGCCACTGGATATTTTGATTGCGGTAGTCTGGGTAAGCTACATGTTCAATTTCATCATGACCTTATCGATCCGTAAGGTTTCACATATCTATGTTGCCAACTGGTTCTTCTTGGCAATGATGATCATGATCACCTATCTCCATGTAGTAAACAGCTTGGCTATTCCTGTCAGCATGTGGAAATCGTATTCGATCTTCTCTGGCGTTCAGGATGCGATGATTCAATGGTGGTGGGGTCATAACGCAGTTGGTTTCTTCCTGACTGCAGGTTTCCTTGGCATTATGTACTACTTCGTACCTAAACAAGCCAACCGTCCTGTTTATTCCTACCGTTTATCTGTTATCCATTTCTGGGCGTTGGTATTTGGGTATGTGTGGTTAGGTGCTCACCATCTTCAATACACAGCATTACCTGATTGGACCGGTTCATTAGGTGCTGCGATATCTCTTGCGATGATTATTCCATCATGGGGTGGTGCATTGAACGGTATGTTCACACTGAGCGGTGCCTGGGATAAATTACGTACCGATTATATTTTACGATTCCTGATCGTCTCTTTAGCATTCTACGCGATGTCTACTTTTGAAGGCCCGGTTATGGCTTCGAAAACAGTAAACGCCTTGTCACATTACACTGACTGGACTATCGGTCATGTTCACTCAGGTGCGCTCGGCTGGGTTGCGATGGTTTCTGTAGGTGCGTTGTATCACATGGTTGAACGTATGTGGGGCACGACGATGTATTCCGTTAAGCTGGTTAACCTGCATTTCTGGATGGCGACTATCGGTACTGCGATTTACATCACCGCAATGTGGGTGTCGGGCATTATGCAAGGTTTGATGTGGCGCGCATATGATGAATACGGCAACTTGGCATATACCTTTGTTGAGTCAGTCGCACAGATGCATCCTTATTACGCGATGCGTGCAATCGGTGGGCTGATTTTCTTCCTGGGTGCGGTCATCATGCTGTTTAACGTAACAGTGACTATTCGCCGCGCGATTGCAAAACCATCTGCCGAAATGGCAACTGCAGCGAATATTTGAGGGAATCAGCATGGCTAATAAATCTAATAAACGCGTTAGTTTTCAAGATTGGGTTGAACAAAACGTTTGGGGACTTGCTCTAGCTACAGCATTAGTAGTGTCTGTAGGCGGTATTGTTGAGATTGTCCCGTTGTTTTATCTGCAAAATACATTTGAGGATGATGTCTTTCCTGAATATGAAGAACTGCAAGGCGTTCGTCCATATACAGCTTTAGAATTGGCGGGCCGTGACGTCTATCAACGTGAAGGCTGTTATTTATGCCATTCACAAATGGTGCGTCCGTTCCGTGATGAAAAAGATCGTTATGGTCATTATTCATTAGCAGTTGAATCTAAATACGATCACCCATTTCAATGGGGATCTAAACGTACCGGACCTGATTTGGCACGTGTAGGTGGAAAATACTCCGATGCATGGCATATCCAGCATCTTCGTGACCCACGTTCTGTAGTGCCTGAGTCCATCATGCCACGCTACCCTTGGCTGGATAATGCCACCATAAATGGCGAAGGCATGGTTCGCCGCTTGAAAGCGATGAAGGTATTGGGCGTCCCTTATACTGATGAACAAATTCTGGGTGCTGCCGAAGCGGTAGAAGGCAAAACGGAAATGGAAGCTTTGGTTGCTTATCTGCAGGTACTTGGCACGATGATCCAGTTTGAACCAGGTAGAGATTACCGTGAGTAATTTCTTGTCTTATTTTGAGACAAACTGGTCGGCCATGACCGCAAGTGATTGGGTGGGCACGATACTGACAGTCATTATTTTTATATTGATGTTTGGTATGTATTTCTGGGCATTACGACCTAAGAATAAAGAAAAACTTGAATCACACCGTGACATGGCGCTGAGAGACGACGATATAAATTCGGAGAAAAATGATGGCTGATAACAATAAAAATCCTCATGAATGTCCAGATACAGGTCATGAATGGGATGGCATCAGAGAGTTAACCAATCCGCCGCCACGCTGGTGGACAATAGCTTTATACCTGAGTGGTTTGTTAGTTCTGGTTTATTTTATTTTGTATCCATCACTGCCGTTAGTGACAGGTAATACCAAAGGTATTCTGGGTTGGACTCAAATTAAAGAATACAAAGAAGATTTGGCAAAAATCGAGGAAAAACGTGCACCTTTTGAAGATCGGATTGCTGCGATGTCAGCAGAAGAAATTCTGGAAGATGACGAATTATTACGTTATGCCGTAGGTTCGAGCAAAGTACTTTATGGTGACAACTGTGCTGCATGCCACGGTGTCGGTGGCTATCCACAACCGGGTTCAGGCTATCCTATTCTTGCCAATGATGATTGGTTATACGGTGGCACGATAGATAAAATCATCGAAACGTTGGCGAAAGGACGTCAAGGCATGATGCCTGCCCATGCAAATTTATTAACCGAAGAAGAAGTAGACGGTTTAGTTGATTTTGTTGTGAACAGTGCCAATGGTGAAGCCACAGACGCACAATGGAAGTTATACAACGAGAAGGGCTGTGTAGCTTGTCATGGAGCTGATGCTAAAGGTATTCAGCAACTTGGTTCTGCGAATCTGGCTGATAAAGTCTGGCGTTTTTCTGGTGAACCAGATGAAATTCGTCATACCATTTTGCACGGCGTTAATGATGCAAACGATCCATTAACTCGCGTTGCTGTTATGCCAGCCTGGAATGAAAAACTTGCTGTGCGTCTCGAAGCAGAAGAATACGGTGATGATCCAGAAGAATATTACGATGGTACCGAAACCGAACGTTTGACTGAAAACGAAATTAAGAAACTAGCGATTTATGTGCATCAACTTGGTGGCGGTGAATAAAAATATAACTGGCCTGAATAATTAGTTAGTTTAAATCAGGAGAATAAATATGGGTGCAGATGCAGTTGTAATTGGGGCGATAGTAAGTGTTGTTCTGACAATCGTTGTAATTGCGGTAATTGCTTACAAAGTTGTTAGAAACATGGAAGATAGCTCCAACGATAATTAAGCCAATAGTTGAGTTAAAAAAAGCCGATCCAGTCGGCTTTTTTTATTTATGAAAAGCTAGATTAGTAAAAGCTTATGAGCATAATCGTGTTATAATTCCATCGGTTAAGCTCTATACGAGGTCGAAACTGTGTCGGAAAATCTGAAGTCAGCTGAGCTCAATATTAACGACATCTATGATGAGGTCTCAGACTGGCATGTTAACGCCGGTGGAACCAAAGTTGTAGCAAAACGCATGTCAGGTCGGTTCAGACGTCTTAAATGGTTTGGCATGTCAGTCTGGTTGATTTTCTTCATTGGACCTTATCTGCGTTGGAACGGTAAACAAGCCGTGCTTTTCGACATTCCCAATCGTCAATTCCACTTCTTTGATATCACTATCTTCCCGCAAGATATCTGGATGTTGTCCCTCACATTATTGTTCTTTGCCATCTTACTCGCTGCAGTGACCAGTATTGCCGGTCGGGTGTTTTGTGGCTATTTCTGTTTTCAGACAGTATGGACAGATGTTTTTACCTTTATTGAAACCCGTATAGAAGGTGACACGCCGCAGAAGGCAATGAAGTTTAAAAGTGCTCCGGCCTCATTGAGTAAAATCTCGCGTATTACCCTTAAACATAGTTTGTGGCTGGCGATTGCGCTATTAACCGGTCTAACGTTTGCCGCCTGGTTCACCGATGTATTCCAGCTTTGGCATGATTTTTTCACGCTTCAAGCCTCATTGGTAGCCTGGATTGTATTGGGCATGTTTACCGTCGGAACCTATGTATTTGCTGGCTTTATGCGTGAACAAGTATGTTTCTGGCTATGTCCATATGCCCGTCTGCAAGGGGTTATGTATGATCAGGATACCGTATTGCCTGCTTATGATGCAGAACGGGGCGAACCTCGTGGCAAACTTAAAAAAGGTGCGATTGATTCCAGTAAAGGTAGCTGTATTGACTGCAAAGTCTGTGTTGCTGTATGTCCAACTGGCATTGATATTCGTAAAGGCCAGCAGGAAGGTTGCATCACTTGCGGTATGTGTATAGATGCCTGTGACAGTATCATGGATAAGACTAACCAGCCACGAGGCTTGATCCGCTATGCCTCATACAAAGATTTACATCACAATGCTCCTCCAGCCGCTTTGTATAAACGACCTAGAGTACTCATCTATTCATTTATTTTAATGGTTGCATTTTCTGGCGTCGGCTATGGCTTTGCAACGTTATCCACCACTGAATTCCAGGTAATTCACAACCGGCAACCGGTATTTGTTCAACTGAGTGACGGCTCTATCCAAAACCGCTATACATTGAAAATGCTCAATAAGACTAATGAAAATATTCAAGTTAGTTACACCATCAGTGGTTTAGAGGGAGCAACTTTGCATGGCATAGATGAGAGCGTTATCATCGAACCAGGAAAGGTTAGTCCATTACAGGCTTTGGTTCGAATACCAGACGGAAAACTCCAGACAGAACTGGAACATCTGACATTTACTGCCAATGTCATTTCTAATCCAGATATCTCTGTGCACTATGAAAGTATCTTTATGGGACCGAAATGATGGCTATTTCACAAGAGAATAATCAAGCGTTAAAAAATCCGTGGGTGTTAGGCTTTTTGGCGTTTTTATGCACCTTTGTAACCGTCAATATTATTTTCATTTATCTGGCATTCAGTTCACCGCCTAATCTGGTGGTTGATAACTATTATGAGCGTGGTAAGAAGTACGCCCAGCAAGAATTGCAAATGGAACAAGAAAAACAGTTAGGCTGGAATGGCGTGATTATGGCTCCGCCGAAAAGTAGGGTAAATCAACGTCAGCCTTATGAAGTCTTCATTCATGGTAAGAATTCTGCTGCGGTTCAATTAGATTCCGTCACATTCTATGCTTATCGTCCATCTGATATGCGCGAAGATTTTTCGGTGGAAATGAATCCTATGAGCCTCGGCCGTTATGCGGTTGATATTGAATTTGGCTTGCCGGGTAACTGGGACATCATCGTTGAAGCCAAACGTGGTGACGATGAATTTTTAATCACCCGACGAATTTTTATTGATCCCTAAAAATCGTTTGTAATTAGTAAGTTGAATTTCTTTGTCTGAAGCCACTACGCAAGTTAATACCAGCGATTGTTTTCACTGTGGTCTTCCAATAAAGCGCCAGGGTGAGTTTGTTGCGCAAATACAGTCAGACTCACATCAGTTCTGCTGCCATGGTTGCAAGATGGCCTGTCAAACTATCTATGCTGCAGGCTTGCAAAGTTTCTACAATAAAACTCCAGAGGGCGAATCGCTCGCTCCACCACCTGATACAGCTAATGATTTTCACGCCTACGATATCGATGAAATCCAAGCAGATTATGTCGATTCACTTGATGAAAAACGCACGATACATCTGTTAATCGAAGGGATTCATTGTGCAGCCTGTGTTTGGTTAATCGAACATGCACTTTACAAATTACCTGGCGTTTTAGCTGCCGACGTCAATCTGACCGCAAAACGTTGTCGAATCCGCTGGGATAATCGCGAAACTTCCTTATCCGTTTTAATGCAGCATCTCGCCAAATTAGGTTATGCCGCGGTGCCATTCGATCCAGATACCGCAGAAGGTGCTTTAGCGAAACGACATCGTGGATTAGTCTATCGCATGGCCTTTGCCGGTTTTGCGATGATGAATCTGATGTGGGTTTCTATTGCCCTGTATTCGGGTGCGGCAGAAGATGAGTTTCGAGATCTATTCCATTGGGTTGGTTTTATTATTGCTACACCAACCTTACTTTATTCAGGTTATCCCTTTTTTCGAAATTCAATCAGTGGCTTGCGTAGCCGCTATTTAACGATGGATTTACCGATTGCTATCGGTGCCACCGCGACATATCTCTATTCAAGCTATATCACCTTTACCGGGTCTCTGGAGGGAGAGGTATTTTTTGATACGGTGGTGAACTTTATTTTCGTTATTCTGATTGGTCGTTATTTAGAAGCACTTTCTAAACGCAATGCGCTTTCAGCCACCCGCCGGATGCTGGAATTACAACCAAAACTGGCAACCGTCATCACTGAAGGAATACAGCAAACGTTACCGATACGCTCCGTTAAAGTGGGAGATCTGGTGTTAGTACGTCCCGGGGAAAATATTCCAGTTGATGGTGTGGTTACCGATGGTGAAAGTGCAGTAGATGAATCGATGTTGACGGGTGAGTCACAGCCGGTTCGTAAGCAACTTAATGATACGGTTGTAGCCGGTAGTATCAATGGTGAAGGTGCCTTCACTGTGCGAGCCGAGCAAGTTTTACGACATACTGCCTTAGCGAAAATCATCGCTCTGATGGATGAAGCTCAAACCTCAAAAGCACCGATTCAGACGTTGGCTGATAAAATCGTACCGTGGTTTGTCGTGATCACACTTACCTTAGCGACATTAACCTTTATGTTCTGGATGGGCAGTGATTTTGAAAAAGCCTTACTGGCTTCAGCATCTGTTTTGGTGGTGACTTGTCCTTGCGCTTTTGGTATGGCCACGCCAATGTCTATTGCTGTTGCCAGTGGGGTCGGAGCGACCAACGGTATTTTGATCAAGCAAGGCGTAGCATTGGAATCGTTATCACGGGTGACACATTATGTTTTTGACAAAACCGGGACATTAACGGAAGGACGATTGCAACTGGTTGAAAGTTTCCCTGCAGAAGGTATCTCAGAACAATCACTATTGCAGATTGCGGCCTCGGCCGAACAACAATCTGAACATGGAATTGCGAAAACAATAGTTTCAGCGGCCCAACAGCAAAACCTGACTTTGTTAAATATCTCTGCGTTTTATGCGTCGCCAGGAAGAGGTGTCGAAGCACAAATCGACGGAGATAAAATCATCGTAGGCACAGCAGACTGGATGACGTCGCACGATGTGACGCTTGATAGTCAATGGCAGTCAAAGGTCAATCAGTTGGAGCAGCAGGGTATCAGTTGTGTATTTGTTGCCAGCGAGCAAAAGTTGATAGGTATTCTTGGCTTGTTTGATACTTTACGTGTTGACGCTAAAACAATGATTGCCGATATGTTGGCCAATGGCCTGAAAGTCACTGTATTAAGCGGAGACCGTCAACAGGTGGTGAATTCGGTGACAGCCGATTTAGGTAATATCCAGCGCTTGGCAGAAGTCTTGCCAGCAGATAAACGCCAAGTTATTCAACAGCTGCAACAACAAGGTGATTGTGTGGCGATGGTAGGTGATGGTATTAATGATTCACCGGCCTTGATTCAAGCCGATGTTGGTATTGCCCTGGCTTCAGGAACGGATGTCTCCATTGAAAGTGCAGATATCGTGCTATCGCATAATCAATTAAGTCAGGTGGCTTTAGCGCGCAAACTGGCTGCCCGGACCTTACGCACCATCCGTCAGAATATTGTATTATCCATTAGCTATAACGTGATTATGGTGCCGTTAGCAATGATGGCGCTAGTCAGTCCCTTACTGGCAGCAATCACAATGCCAATAAGTTCGCTACTTGTAATAGGCAATGCTGCCAGAATTAGCCGAATATTTAAGAGGTAGGTCATGGAGGTCATATACGGACTTTTACCCGGCATGTTATTGCTGGGTTTAGTAGGTGTCATAGTCTTTTTCTGGGCCGTCCGCAGTGGGCAATATGATGATATGGAAGGTGCCGCAAATCGTGTGTTGATGGACGATGATAATCATCCACAAGATGGCGAACCGGACCCAGAGTCAGAGAATAACGAAGAAAAAAATGAAGCTAAGTCTGATTAGGCTTTTGGCCTTATGTTGTGTTGTTTTTCTGCTTACCAAAAATGTCTTAGCGGCGGACATAAAAGTCGGCATGAGTGGGCCCCTGACGGGTCCGTTATCCGAAATGGGTCTGTCTATGCAGACGGGTATCAATGCCTATTTTTCTAGAGTTAATCAGCAGGGTGGAATTAAAGGTCAGCAGATTGAGTTGCTGGCAATAGATGATTTCTACGAACCAGATCAAGCCGCTGCCAATATGCGTCAACTTATTAATGAACATGCAGTAGTTGCTGTTCTGGGCAGTGTCGGAACACCTACAGCGGTGGTCACGGTACCGATTGCGGAACAGCTTCAGGTGGCTTTGATCGGTGCTTTTTCGGGGGGCGATGTTTTACGATCTAATCCTCCCAGTCGTTACATCATCAATTATCGTCCAGGTTACAAACAAGAGGTTGAGATGTTGATTGATGGGGTGCTGAATGCAGGCGTCCGACCTGAACAAATCGCATTTTTCACTCAACAGGACAGTTACGGTAATGCTGTCTATCACGCTGCGGCAACGGCATTACATGCCAGAGGGTTTTATCAGGTCGATTACCTTACCCATGCCTATTACAGTCGTAATACGCTAAATGTTGAAAGTGCCGTTGCTACTATTCTTAAAGCTAAAATTCCCCCTAAAGTGATCTTGATGGGGGGCAGTTACGCCCCTTCAGCCAAATTTATAAACCTGTTATACGAAGATA
Source organism: Gammaproteobacteria bacterium (assembly GCA_023488305.1). Taxonomy (GTDB): domain Bacteria; phylum Pseudomonadota; class Gammaproteobacteria; order Nitrosococcales; family Methylophagaceae; genus Methylophaga. The sequence continues at coordinate 11,025 of JAMDEF010000020.1, forward strand.
GGCCGGATCTGTGGTTCGTCAATGTATCTTTTGTCGGCAGTCATGTATTAGAGCAATCATTAGATGGAATCAATGCCCCTGTAATCGTCAGTCAGGTTGTTCCAGAAGTTGATGCGGATTTGCCACTTGTTAGAGAGTTTCGCGCAGCATTAAAGGAATATGATAGCGCCATACAACCCAATACTGTTTCGCTGGAAGGTTATATTGTTGCAAGGATCTTAGTTGAGGCACTGCAGACTATGGATGGAACTATCGGCCGGGAAGCTTTGATTGATGCCTTATATGGATTGGTTGATTTGGATATCGGCCTGGGCAGCAATATTAATCTGGATAAAAATCAGCAGCATGGCAGTCACATGCTTTGGCTGAGTAAATTGGAAAACGGAGCGTTCCATTCATTTGAATGGGCAAACGCTGATTTTTCACAATAACCACATAACAGGATGTAAACAAGATGGATACGGACATACATGTTTAATAACTGGAGCATCAGGACACTGCTGCATTTTTGGGCTGCCGTTACCGTATTGATGGTATTGCTGATGGCTGCAATTGCCATGTTAAGTCACCATCATTACACCAAAAATCAACTTCTGCTGACCGAGCAGGTTTTTCCCCTGGTAGACAATGCCAGACAAATCAGTAGTAGTGCGGCTGCGTTTATTTCCAGACAAAAACAAATTATCAGTGCGCGAAATGCTGATGAACTTGCCAACGTTTCAGCACGAGAACCTTTGGAAGCAGACTTTGAACAATCCTGGAATCGTTTATTGCAGAGTGTTGAGCAGTTGGGGATTGCTCCTGAGTTGACCAGTGTGTTGAGTGATTATTATCAGCAATTTTTAGAAACCGATAGTTTATTGCTGCAACAAATGCAGTCTCAGCATCAACTCTCCGAACAAATTGAACAACGTACAAAAAGTGTTAGCTTGTTAGCTGACGAGATCCAGCAGCTTACTGAAGCCATTACCGGCAGAATTGATTTAACGTTAACTCGTCAAATGCAATCCTTAAGTAATCCTGAGATCTTGAACCAGCCAGATAAAACAGCATTAATTGAAAATTACACGGCGGTAGAACGAAGCAGTTATTCCCTGATGTTGAATGTACTGCGGATCAGTCAGCTGAGCCAACAGATTCGTGAGACACAGAATCCAGACTTGCTTCTCAGCATCCGGGAAAATGATATCCGGGAACAGGAGGCCATGCTGCGTAGTGATATTTTAATCATCAAACAGAATCTGCAAAATTATCCTGAATTATTAACATTGGTTGATAACTTACAACAGGGAATTGATACGTTTATCCGCCAGGTAATTGATGATAATAACTCCGTATATCAACTGCGAATCCGGCAACTTGATACGTATGAAAAATCCCAGACGGTACAGCAGCAAGGCTTAAACATCCTGGAAGTTTTGATGCAAAACCTGAATACCTTGTCTGCCCGAGTTGGCGAGCAGGGTTTGTCCAGAACCCAGCAATCGGCTTCTCTGGCTAAAACAGCAAGATGGTGGATGATTATCAGTTGTTTAGGGATAGCTTTGGGGTTAACGTGGTTTGTTATAACCATGACATCGCGGATTAATCAGCCTATGCAACGTTTGCGTAAAGCGATGCATGACTTGTCGGCAGAAAAATTTGATACCCGTATGCCAACCAATAATGGTCAAAGTGAGTTTAATTTACTCGCCAAGGACTTCAATGTTTTTGCCGCGCAAACACAAGCCTTAATTAGCAAGCTGGATGAAACCAAACATTCTTTGGAGATTCGAGAAACACGGCTTCGAGCCATTCTTAATGGCGTACCAGAAGCGATTCTTGCTATTCAGGCGGATGGCTCCATCAGTTCGTGTAACCCTGCAGCAGAAAAAATCTTACAGGCCAATGAACAACAATTGGCAGGACAAAATATTCTGCAGTTTTTCGCCCCATCATCAGATATTCATTCACTTGCCGATCTTGCTCAACTGCAACAAGCCAACCATGAGTTTGAAGGCCGTAATTGGTTTGGTGAAACCTTCTCGATGTGGTTTTCGCTTAATCCATTGTCAGAATTCGATGATGATATCTGGGTGTGTGTAATTTCCGATATCAGCAGCTGGAAACTCACCAAACAAGCGTTGCTACAGACCAGTAATGAATTAAACGCCATTCTGGAAAATGCCATGGTGGGTATTGCCTTTATTAAAAACCGGCAGATTATTCGGGTAAACACTAAATTCGAGCAATTGTTTTTGTTTGCTCGTGAGGATATCGAAGGGCAAAGTACACGATGCATTCATCCCAGCGAAGACGCCTTCGAACGCTTTGGCGATCAAGCATACAACACTTTGTCAGTAGCAGAAAATTTTGAAGCTCAAGTCGAAATGATGCGTGCCAATGGCGAGAAGTTCTGGTGTGCCGTGTCAGGCCAGGTAATTAACCCGGAGAACCCGACGGAAGGATCCATCTGGCTTTATGAAGATGTTACTCATCAGCGGCAAAATGAAGAGCGACTGACACGTTTAGCCAGCAGTGACATTCTGACCGGCTTGCCAAACCGTGGAGTATTTAAAGATCGGTTAGAGCACGCTATTCATAAAGCGCAGCGGCAAAATGGCCGGTTGGCCGTTTTCTTTCTGGATCTGGATCACTTTAAACATATCAATGATTCACTGGGTCATAAAGCCGGAGACATTTTACTGTGTGAAGTGGCGCGTCGTATCCGCTCCTGTGTCAGAGACAGTGATACGGTAGCCAGACTGGGCGGTGATGAATTTACGGTAATGCTCGAGGAAGTTCATTCTGCTCAGTACGTCGGAAAAGTCGCTGAAAAAATTCTCAGTACTACGGCTTTACCCTATATGTTGGATAACATTGAAGTAAATATCAGTCCGAGTATTGGTATCAGTCTATATCCGGCCGATGGTCGTGATGTGGATATGCTGGTGCGTAACGCCGATGCAGCAATGTATTACGCTAAAAGCACTGGCCGTAATAACTTTCAGTTTTACTCTTCCGATATGAATGCGCAGGCATCTCAGCGTCTGGCAATGGAAACCGGCCTGCGTCGTGCGGTTGAATTGCAAGAATTTTATCTACAATTTCAACCACAAATCGAACTTGAAACTGGCCGTGTAGCCGGAGCAGAGGTGCTATTACGCTGGCATACTGAGCAGTGGGGCGATATATCTCCAGCGATATTTGTACCGGTATTGGAAGACACCGGTTTAATTAATATGGTGGGTGAATGGGTGCTGAAGCAAACTTGTGAAGCCTTTATGGCTAATCGTCACAATTTACCAGACGATTTTTTAATGGCTGTTAATCTCTCAGGACGTCAGTTTAAAGGCAATCTACTGGTCAGTTTTATGCGTGATTTACTTGATAAAACGGGAATGCCAGCCAAAAATCTGGAACTGGAGATTACCGAGAGCCTGTTGATGGAAAACACAGAACAAGCAGTTGAAACCTTACGCGAATTGAGTCAGCTGGGTATTACACTGGCAATTGACGATTTTGGTACGGGTTATTCATCACTTTCATACTTAAAACAGTTTCCACTCAACGTGTTAAAAATTGACCGCACATTTGTAAGTGATGTAACCGATAACAGCGATGACGCGGCCATGGTAAACGCCATTCTGGCCATGTCCAAAAGTCTTGCTTTACAAGTTGTTGCTGAAGGAGTGGAAACAGCCGAGCAGCTCGCTTTTTTACAAAAAAGTCACTGTAAACGTGCCCAAGGGTTTTATTTCAGCAAAGCTATTAACTTGAATGAGCTGATGGAATATATAAAACAAGCTGATCAATCTCAACGGGCTATGTAAGTCATAACAGTCCGTTCATCCGGGTGTAACCGAATCGTCAGACCAAATTGCGGATAGTGCCAAATTTGTGCTGAACTTTCTTCAGCTTCCTCACTGATATTCTCGGGTTCGCCAAAACGATGCAGCAACATATCTGCATCAATACGAACCGTTGGAATATAAGTGATGGCGATTACCGGAGCTGTCAGTAAACGTTGTTTATCATCAAAAGCTGGATCATAACGTCGTGCACCACTTGGCTGTAATTTGGCTGAGGCGGCGCGTGACGCCATGCTATTTAACTCATCTTCATCGACCAGCAAATTCACCACAACTCTTGCGGACAATCCGCCGAGATTAATTGATTCGAAAAAAACTTCGGGCGAAATATTCTGGTTTTCGGTCATGAACAAAGCTACTTCTCCAGCCTCACGCCATATCTGTTGAATTTCCCCGTAGGTAGTACTGCCTAAATGTACACCCATTACTTCAACTTGCTCATCCGGCATGATGGTTATTTCCCAAGGTTTAGGCGCTGTTGGCTGGGGCGAAGGAACAAACATTAACGCCGCAATACCCACAATAACTAAAGCCGTGCCAAGTAAAAATTTGAGTAATATACGCATAAAAAATCCGAAATTAATTAACCTGTAACCAGAAAGTGACCGGTCCATCGTTGGTAAGAGAAACTTGCATGTTCGCGCCAAACTGGCCAGATTCAACCACTATGCTGTGGTGCTTCGCCTGATTTAGCAGATGATCAAACAGTTGTTTGCCTTGTTCAGGGGGAGCGGCGGGAGTGAAACTTGGGCGATTACCTTTGCGAGTATCTGCAGGCAAGGTAAATTGTGGCACCAATAATAAGTCGCCTTTTATATCCAGCAAACTTAAATTCATTTTGTCGTCGGCATCACTAAACACTCGATAATTTAAAATGCGTTGCAACAGGCGATCTGCTATAGCTGCCGTGTCTGTTTTTTCTACTCCAATCAATACCAGCAAACCTTGGTCGATTTGAGCAATGTTCTGATGGTTTTCGATGGTGACATTTGCCTGGGTCACTCGTTGTAACAATGCAATCATGTGAGTTGTGAGGCTAATTGATCAGTTGTTCGAACCAGTGCGTCAATAATGGCAGGCTCACTCGCTGCATGTCCTGCAAGAGGTAATACTTCAAACTGAGCATTTGGCCAGCGCTGGTAAACTTCCCAGGATTGTTGCATCGGACACACCATATCGTAGCGCCCATGAATAATGACGGCAGGGATATGATTAATCTGTTTGATACTGTCGAGTAATGGGGTATCACCAAGAAAACAGCTATTCAATGCATAATGCAATTGAATTCGAGAATGCGCCAAAGGACCCGCAGATTGCTCAGCATCGGGTTGATAATGCTGATCCCGCAACATGACAATAGTGCCTTCCCAATTTTGCAAAGTGTTGGCGGCAATTTGTTGTTGCTGTTCTTCTGTCTGAGTTAATTGCTGATAGTAATAAGCTAATGGCTTGCTTTGTTCGGTGGCCGGTAAATCTTTGATCAGAGCATGCCATGCTTCAGCAAATACTCTGGAAGCACCGCCTGCCGCATAAACCCAATCTATGTCCTGTTGTCGGCCGAGAAAGGTGCCGCGTAACACCATATTTAAAACCTGTTCTGGGTGCTGTCGGGCATAGGCCAAAGCTAAAGTTGCTCCCCATGAACCACCGAATAACATCCATTTGTCGATATTCAGCAGTTTCCGGATAGCTTCCATATCTGCAATCAGATAATCCGTGGTGTTGTGTTCAAGTTCACCTGATGGCAATGAACGTCCGCAACCACGTTGATCAAACAAAATGATGTGATATAGCTCAGGGTCAAAATAACAACGGTGCTGCGGACGACAACCTGAACCGGGCCCACCATGTAAAAAAATCACTGGAATACCTTGTGGATTGCCGCACTGTTCAACATAAACTTCGTGGCAGCGCCCAGCTGATATTTCTTCACGAGCTAACAGCTGGTGGTGGAAAGGTTCGATATCAGGGTACAGAGTACGCATTTACAGTTCCATCTTGGTTTTCAGCCCGCAACTATATCATGTCAGATGATGGTAATTATTACCTTGATGGGCGAAAATATGACGTTTAACTGCTGCCATATCTCGTCAGCAGCCGCAAAGACAAACAAGGCGAACACAACATGAACCTGCATGAGTATCAGGCAAAACAATTGTTTAACCAATATGGCATCAACACACCTGATGGGCGGATGATATCCAGCCCGGATGAAGTGGAATCTGCTCTTGCTGCAATTGGTGGTGACCGTTGGGTAGTAAAAGCACAAGTACACAGCGGCGGCCGTGGTAAAGCCGGTGGTGTTCGGGTAGAAGATAGTTCTTTTGCAGTTACAGAAGCCGTTGTTGCGCTGCTGGGAAGCCAACTGATCACACATCAGACTACTGCTGAGGGGTTACCGGTTAATAAAGTCTGGATTGAAACACCTTCGTCGATTACTCGCGAATTATATCTCGCCTTGTTGGTGGATCGTGTCACCCAACGCGTGGTGTTTATGATTTCTGCCGAGGGCGGTATGGATATTGAAGAGGTGGCAGAGAAAACTCCAGAGGCTATCCTTAGTTTATACGTTGATCCAGTAGCAGGTTTGCAGCCTTATCAATGCCGTCAGGCCGGTTTCTTTTTGCAGCTGACTGGTGCTGCATTCAAGCAATTACAGCAACTGATGCAAAACCTCTATCAGCTGTTTTGTGAAAAAGATATTAGTCTGTTGGAAATCAATCCATTAGTTGTCACTGATAGCGGAGACTTGCTGGCACTGGATGCCAAAATCAATGTCGACGAAAATGCGTTATACCGCCACACCGATTTAGCTGACTTATTTGATCCAACCCAAGAAAACCCTGCTGAAGTCATCGCTCGTGACTTTGGGCTGAACTATATTGCCCTAGATGGCAATGTGGCTTGCATGGTCAATGGTGCAGGATTGGCGATGGCCACCATGGATTTGATTCAAAAGCAGGGCGGTGAACCGGCTAACTTCCTTGATGTCGGTGGTGGTACCACAGCCGATCGGGTTGCCGAAGCTTTCAAACTGATTTTATCTGATAAAAAAGTGAAGTCGATTCTGGTCAATATCTTCGGTGGTATCGTGCGTTGTGACTTGATCGCTCAAGGCATTATGCAGGCAGCTAAAGAAGTCGGTTTAGCATTACCCGTGGTGGTGCGTTTGGAAGGTACCAATGCCGACTTAGGCCGCACATTATTGGAAAACAGTGGCATGAATCTAAGAGTGGCACAGGATTTAACAGAAGCAGCAGCCTTAGCCGTCGCTGCGGCAGGGGAGTAATAAAACGTGAGTATCTTGGTTAATAAAGACACCAAAGTTATCTGTCAGGGTTTTACCGGAAAACAAGGCACTTTTCATTCAGAACAGGCAATTGCCTATGGTACTCAGTTTGTCGGTGGTGTGACTCCTGGAAAGGGTGGGCAAAATCATCTCAATAAACCGGTATTTAATACGGTTCATGAAGCCGTTGCTGAAACTGGTGCTGATGCCTCGATGATTTATGTGCCGGCAGCGTATGCTGCTGATGCGATTTTGGAAGCGGCTGATGCGGGTATTAAAGTCATTGCCTGTATTACTGAAGGTATTCCAGTACTGGATATGCTGCGGGTAAAACATGCATTGAAATCTTACGATGCTAAGTTAATTGGACCCAACTGTCCTGGCCTCATAACCCCTGGCGAATGCAAAATCGGCATTATGCCTGGCAGTATTCATTTGCCTGGAAAAATTGGTATTGTCTCGCGTTCAGGAACCCTGACCTATGAAGCGGTATTCCAAACCACTCAAAATGGGCTGGGGCAAAGTACTTGCGTAGGTATTGGTGGGGATCCCATTCATGGCATGAACTTTATCGAATGTCTGGAATTATTTGAGGCTGATCCACAGACTCAAGGCATAGTAATGGTTGGAGAAATCGGCGGTCAGGCAGAAGAAGATGCGGCTGATTACATCAAACAATATGTCAGTAAACCGGTCACAGCTTACATCGCAGGATTAACTGCTCCGGCCGGTAAACGTATGGGTCATGCCGGTGCAATCATCAGCGGCGGTCAAGGCACTGCCAAAGCAAAACTGGCAGCATTAGAAGCTGCGGGTGTGGCGATTGCCGCATCACCTGCTGAAATCGGCTCAACCATGCTGCAACTGATGGAACGTTAATGACAAAAAATCAACTTCAGGTGGTGCTGGCACAAATCGACCCATTTGTCGGAGATGTTGCCGGCAACACCCGAAAGGTGATTGTCGCCACCGAACAAGCCAGAAAACTTTATGCTGCTGATCTGGTTGTGTTTCCCGAATTATGCTTGACAGGTTACCCGCCTGAAGACTTGTTATTAAGACCTGGTTTGATCAAGCGGGTCAATAAATCACTGCAAACACTGTGTCAGCAAGTTGACGATATTACTATTATTGTCGGTCACCCTCTTGGCGAAGTCGGTAAAGAATTATTTAATGCCGCTTCAGTTATCAGCAAGCATCAAATCACTGCTCAATATCTTAAACACAAACTACCTAATTACGGTGTATTTGATGAAAAGCGTTATTTCATTGAAGGCCGAGAAGCCACTATTATTGAGATAAACCAGATCAAAATTGGGCTAACCATTTGTGAAGATATCTGGTTTGTTGAGCCCGCAGCACAAGCCGTAGATGCCGGGGCTGAAATCATTGTGAATTTGAATGCCTCGCCATTTAAGCAAGATAAAACGCAGTTGCGAGAGACTGAGGTTAGCAAGCGGGCGCGCGAGAATTCAGTCCCGGTTTTATATGTTAACCAAGTGGGCGGGCAGGATGAACTGGTGTTCGATGGTGCTTCGTTTGCGGTAAATGCCGCAGGTGAAAAATGTGTTCAAGCCGTTCAGTTTGCTACAGCATTGGTGCCAATCAAACTAAGCAAAACCCCGCAGGGTACCCAGCTTGAAGGTTCACTTCAGCCATTAATGGGAGAGTTAGAAACCAGTTATCAGGCCTTGGTTTGTGGCTTAAGAGATTATGTGGAAAAAAATCGTTTCCCTGGGGTGGTGATTGGCCTTTCTGGTGGAATTGATTCAGCTTTAACATTGGCCCTGGCAGTTGATGCATTAGGAGCTGATCGCGTACAAGCGGTGATGATGCCGTCAAGGTTCACCGCACAAATCAGTTTGGATGATGCCGCAGAGATGGCAAGCATTTTGGGGGTCCAATATCGAGTTATCGGTATTGAAAACTTGTTTCAGACCTTTCTTCATGAGTTAGAAGAGGTTTTTGCCGGCACCCAGGCCGATACTACTGAAGAGAACATTCAGGCTCGTTGTCGTGGTGTGTTGTTGATGGCAATCTCCAATAAAACTGGTGCAATGGTGCTTTCTACCGGAAATAAAAGTGAAATGGCCGTGGGGTATTCCACCCTGTATGGCGATATGGCCGGTGGTTTTTCTCCGTTGAAAGATGTATACAAAACGCTGGTTTATAAACTCGCGGAGTATCGCAACAGTCTGTCGAAAGTGATTCCGGAACGAATTATTACCCGGCCTCCCTCTGCTGAGCTTTCTGCTGATCAGGTGGATCAAGATTCATTACCCCCTTATGAAGTGTTGGATGCGATTCTGGAAGCCTATGTCGCCAAGGATGGATGTTTTGAAGATCTGGTCGCTTCAGGATTTAATGCAGAAACGGTTGCACAGGTTATCAAAATGGTGGATCGTAGCGAGTACAAGCGACGTCAAGCACCGCCAGGAATTCGTATTACCGGCAGAGCATTTGGCAGAGACCGCCGCTATCCGATAACATCAGGTTATACCGTAACGTCAACTATAGAATAGGCAATCATATGAAAAAAATTGAAGCCATAATCAAACCATTCAAATTGGATGATGTGCGCGAAGCACTATCAGATATTGGTGTGACCGGCATGACAGTTTCTGAAGTCAAAGGCTTTGGTCGGCAAAAAGGTCATACAGAGCTGTATCGTGGTGCTGAATATGTTGTAGATTTCTTACCGAAAGTGAAAATGGAGATTGTGCTGGCAGATGATCAGGTAGATGCCTGTATTGAAGCTATCACTAAAGCTGCACATACTGGCCGCATCGGTGACGGTAAGATTTTTGTCTCACCGCTGGAACGCGCTATTCGTATTCGTACTGGTGAAGATGGCGAAGAGGCTATTTGATTAAGAGTAAATTATTGAAACGACGCTGTTAATCCAACAGCGTCGTTTTACGTACATCGGCTACACCAGCATGACCTGGGTAGTTTCTTTCCAAAACGCGTAATGCGTCTTCTGATAAATCATCTAATTCCAGAATTTTATAAGCCTTGGCCATAATCACTAATGCATCTGGCATTGCTGGTGTACGTGGATAATTTTCAATCACATATTTGGCACGATTGGCAGCGGCAAGATAAGAAGCCCGACGCATATAATAGTTGGCCACATGTAATTCATGTTGTGCTAAACGATTACGCAGATAAACAATACGTTGGGCCGCATCATCACTGTAACGGCTGGTCGGGAAACGATTAACCAGGGTAGTGAAATCGCGAAGCGCATTAAGTGCTGTACCAGGATCACGCTGCGTTTCATCACGTGGAATATATTTTTCCAAAATCCCCATATCACGATTGAAGTTGATAAGACCACGCAGATACATCGCATAATCGATGTGCTCGTTTAATGGGTAAACCCGCATGAAACGATCCAATGTTGCGATAGCCGTTTCCGGTTCGTCCATTTTGTAATACGCGTAAGCGGAATCTAATAAAGCCTGTTGCGCATATTGTCCAAACGGGAAACGCGCTTCCAGCTGTTCGTAATATTCGATGGCAGTACGGTAGTCATTAATATTTAAAGCGGCTTTGGCTTCGGCATAAACCCGCTCTACGGTCCAGCTTTCTTCAGCAACTACAGGCTCTCTGCCTGAGAAGAAAGAACAAGCGGTTAGTGTCAGTATCAGGAACAACGGCAGGATGTATTTCATTATTGGCTTCTATCTTGAATCAAAACAAAAATTTCACAGCCTGAGATTGTAGACTGTTTAACTTGGCAAAGCATCACTAGCAATAACAGTTTTCGCGGAACATTGTACAATAGCCGCTGTTTATTCACCCTTAACTCTATAGGTTTGTAATGATTAGTCGTTTATTTATCGGTTTGGCTAGTAGTTTATTAGTACTTCCAGTCGGTGCAACCACCTTTGAATTGGCTGATGAGGAAACGCGTGTCATCGGGCACAACCTCGTTGTTTACAGTCGTCACGAAGACACATTATTAGATATTGGTCGTAGATTTGATTTGGGTTACACCGAGATGACGGCAGCCAACCCCAATCTGGATCCCTGGTTGCCAGGTGATAACAAACCAGTATTAATTCCAAACAAATTCATTTTGCCGGATGCGCCGCACAAAGGCGTTGTGATTAATATCCCGGAAATGCGGTTATTTTATTATCCGCCAAAACAGGCCAATCAATTACAACAAGTCATGACTTATCCGATTGGTATTGGTCGTGAAGGGCGTGATACACCGTTAGGTAAATTATCGATTATTCAAAAACGCGAAAATCCTTCCTGGACCCCACCTGAATCTGTACGTAGAGAACATGCAGCAGCCGGTGATATCCTGCCAGCGGTCGTTCCACCTGGTCCGGATAATCCATTGGGAACGCGCGCAATGCGTTTATCCAATCCAAGTTATCTGATTCATGGAACCGCCAAACCTTATGGTGTGGGTTTACGTGTTAGCAGTGGCTGTATTCGTATGTATCCAGAAGATATTGAATATCTATACAGTCTGGTGCCAATGAATACTCAGGTAAATATTCTTCATCAACCTTATAAAGCAGCTGTTTCAAATGGTAAATTATATTTAGAAGCACATGAACCGATTCCTGAGATGTACAAAGAAGTCAGTGGCAACATGACGCCAATGATTCAAGCGGTTTTAAACGCTCAAGACTCGATGTTATCAGAACAGGATTGGCCGTTTGCGGAAGAGATTGTGATGACGACTCATGGAGTGGTTAAGCAGCTTAATCAGCAGGAAGAAAAGATTGTTGATAATGTCTGGTTTGTGCATGGTGGCTTACAATTAAACACTGGCGCAAAAATGCGTAAAGCATTACAAGATTTAAACATGCAGGACAAATTCTGGCCATTAAGAAATAAAGCGATAAACGAAGTGGTCGTAGGACCATTTGAAAATTTGGAAGCTGCGCGCGAAGCGGCGGATAAAATTTCGGCTGCAGCGGGGATTCCGGTCTGGCCTGCGCATTTATCAGAAGAAATGTTTTAACAAATTTACAAACTGCAGAACCAAAAAAGCCGGGATATTAATCCCGGCTTTTTTGTTTTGAAGCTATGAAAAAATAATTATTTAAATTATTTGCTCATTGCTTTTTCAAACATACGATCGATTTTTGCACAGCAAGCATCAACTTGTGCTTGTGCATCTTCAGCCGCTTTTTGTGCATTTGTTGCAGCTAATTCAGCGTCAGAAGCAGTACGTTGTGCAGTATCAGCAGTACTTTGCGCGTTGCGAGCTGCAACTAAAGCAGAATCAGCTGTTGATTGTGCAGATTCTACTGAACCTTTTAATGCTTCCATTTCAGCAGTATTTGCACATGCAGTCAGTAATGCCAAAGGCAGGATAACGGCGCTCAGTTTAGCTAATGATTTCATTTGTATCTCCTTAAAGTGTACTAGGGTTTGGTAGCATTTCCATTTCGTTTGTAAATGCAAGCCTGGCAAAAGGCTAGCAGGAAATATTTATGCTGTCTATTGTCACAAATTTAAACTGCGAATTAGTGACGATAGTTGGTATAATTATGCTCTCTTTTTTTGTACGGGAATAGTATCTGACTATTTCTGTCGCATTCTTTTTTTTGCTCTGGAAAAATTTGTTCTATGCATCCAATGCTGAATATAGCCGTACGTGCGGCTCGTCAGGCAGGTAGCCTGATTATGCGCTCTTTACAACATGTCGATCATTTGGAAATTACCGCTAAAGGATTGAATGATTTTGTTACCGATGTTGACCGTCTTGCGGAACAGGAAATCATCAACACCATTAAAAAATCTTATCCTGACCACGCCATTATGGCGGAAGAGTCCGGTGAAACAGGTCAAAACGATGTGGTCTGGATTATCGACCCATTGGATGGAACAACAAATTATCTGCACGGTTTTCCGCATTATTGCGTATCGATTGGTGTGATGGTCAAAGGCCGTATTGACCATGCTGTGGTTTTCGACCCGATGCGTGATGAATTGTTTACTGCAAGCCGTGGTGAAGGTGCCAAGCTCAATGATCGCCGTCTGCGTGTCACTAAACGCAAAGATCTCAATGGTGCGCTGATTGCCACAGGATTCCCTTTCAAATATCCGCAACATATTGATGTTTATATGCAGATGTTTGCGGCTGTGTTTCCACAAGTGGCGGATATTCGTCGTGCCGGTTCGGCAGCATTGGATTTAGCCTATGTTGCAGCTGGTCGAGTGGATGGTTACTGGGAAATTGGACTGGAAAACTGGGATTTAGCAGCCGGTAAATTGTTAGTGGAAGAAGCGGGTGGTTCGGTGACGAATTTTACCGGCGGTGACAAGGTTTTGGATAAAGGGCACATAATTGCGGGCAACTTATCGATCCATGCTCATCTGCAAAAAAGTATTACCCCGTTTGTGTCGGGTAACCTGAAGTGATTGAGGTCCCCACCGGGACATTTTTTAACAGCGCATGCCAGACATGCCTTAATGAACTGATTTTATGAGTAATAATTCTAGAGATATAAACAAACTGCGTAACATAGCCATCATCGCTCACGTCGATCACGGCAAAACAACTTTGGTTGATCAGCTGCTGCGTCAGTCCGGTACCTTCAGTGAACATGAAGAGCTGCAAGAACGGGTGATGGACTCCAACGATTTGGAACGTGAGCGTGGTATCACCATACTTTCCAAAAATACTGCTATTCGCTGGAATGATTACCGCATCAATATCGTCGATACACCGGGCCATGCTGATTTTGGTGGTGAAGTTGAACGTGTTCTGTCTATGGTTGATTCCGTATTGTTGCTGGTGGATTCATCAGAAGGCCCAATGCCACAAACCCGTTTTGTAACGCAAAAAGCATTAGCACTGGGTCTGAAACCAATCGTTGTTATCAACAAGATTGATAAACCAAGTGCTCGCCCAGGCTGGGTATTGGATCAAACATTTGATCTGTTCGCCAATCTGGATGCTACTGACGAGCAATTAGACTTTGATGTTATCTATGCCTCTGGCTTGAATGGCTTTGCCGGTATGGAAGACACGGTTCGTGATGGTGATATGACGCCTTTATTCCAGCTGGTTGTGGATAGAGTGAGTCCTCCTGCCGTTGACCCTGAAGGTCCTTTCCGTATGCAGGTGTCTTCACTGGATTACAACAGCTATGTTGGTGTTATCGGTATCGGTCGTATCGAGCGCGGTAAAGTCAAAACCAATATGCCAGTCACCGTGATTGACCCTGAAGGTAAAAAACGTAATGGCCGTGTAATGCAGGTTATGGGCTTTATGGGCTTGCGTCGTGAAGAAGTTGAAGAAGCACATGCCGGCGATATTATTGCGTTTACTGGTCTGGATCCGCTGAATATTTCTGATACGTTGTGTGATCCAAGCGTGGTTGAAGCCTTACCACCATTGAGCGTTGATGAACCGACGGTCACCATGACGTTCCAAGTTAACAACTCTCCCTTTGCTGGTAAAGAAGGTAAATTTGTTACTACACGTCAGATTAAAGAACGTCTGGATCGTGAGTTAATTCATAACGTGGCTTTAAAAGTTGAACAGCTGGTTGAAGATCCCGATAAATTCCGTGTTTCTGGTCGTGGTGAATTACATCTTTCTGTTTTGATCGAAAACATGCGTCGTGAAGGTTTCGAAATGGGTGTATCCCGTCCTGAAGTTATCATTCGTGAAGTGGACGGTGTTAAGGAAGAACCATACGAAGCCGTAACTATTGATGTTGAAGATACCCACCAAGGTTCGGTGATGGAAAAAATGGGTACTCGTGGTGGTGAATTAAAAGATATGTCACCAGATGGTAAAGGCCGAGTGCGTCTCGACTTTATTATTCCGTCACGTGGTTTGATTGGTTTCCGCACCGAGTTTTTAACTGCCACTCAAGGTACCGGTTTGATTTACAGCGTGTTTGATCATTATGCACCGGTAAAACCAGGGACCTTTGGTAAACGCATTAATGGTGTATTGATTGCCAATGGTGTGGGTAAAGCCGTGGCATTTGCCATCTTTAACCTGCAGGATCGTGGTCGCATGTTTATCGGTCATGGCGATGAAGTCTATGAAGGTATGGTTATCGGTATTCACTCACGTGATAACGATCTGGTTGTTAACCCGTTAAAAGGTAAACAGCTGACCAATATGCGTGCTTCAGGATCTGATGAGGCAGTGGCCTTAGTTCCGCCAATTCGTATGAGTTTGGAACAGGCGCTGGAATTTATCGGTGAAGATGAATTACTGGAAGTCACGCCTAAATCCATCAGAGTACGGAAGAAATTCCTGCTGGAGCACGAGCGCAAACGCGCTTCACGCGGCTAGTTCTATCGCCAACTGAACAAGAAAGGGTATCCTATAACGGATGCCCTTTTTTTTGAGGTAAACCATGCGAATTTTGCTCCTGCTGGCGATAGGCCTGCTGCTATTTATTATCTTCCGGAATTTATACCGGCAGATAAAAAACGAAAGACAAATCGAACAAACTGAAAAAATGGTGCGCTGCGAACAATGTGGATTGCATTTGCTGGAACAGGAAGCAATTCAGAAAAATCAGCATTATTTTTGTACCACAGAGCATCTTGAGGCTTATCAGCATCAAAAATAATGGCTGGCGAATATTTCAGCACCACTAAATCAGAACAAGATCAGGCCTCCTGGCGGGCGCTAACCTTATTCTCCGGCTACCGTCTGTTTCTGGCGGCCATTTTGTTTGTGGTTTTTTATCTTGAATTAGCTCCAGAATTTATCGGTAACAAATACCCTTTATTACATCATTTTGTCAGCCTCAGTTATTTGATGGTGGCTGTACTGCTGATGATATTTTCCAGTCGTCACTGGGGAATATTTGTTACCCAATGCAGCATTCAGCTGATTATCGACATTATCGCTCTGGCGTTAATTATTCATGCAGCCGGCGGCTTGCAAAGTGGTCTAGGTGCCTTGCTGGTTGTTGTGGTCGTTGCTGGTGGAGCATTGATTCCAGGTCGTCTTGCAGTGTTTATCGCAGCTATCGCAACCTTATCGGTTCTGCTGGAAGCGGTTTATGCCGAATTGACTGGCGTAGGCCAAAGTCATTTTGCTCAAGCGGGTATGTTGGGTGCGATATTTTTCATTACGGCACTTTTGGCGCATCTGCTGTCACGCACTATGCAGCGCTCACAAATGCTGGCAGAGCAACAAGCGCAGGATCTGAATAAACTTGCTAATCTGAATCAGCACATCATCAGTCGTATGCAAGTGGCAGTATTGGTCGTGGATGAGCAGAGTAGAGTGACATTATGCAATCAATCTGCCGCAAAATTTATGGGTATTGAACATGCGCCGAAAGAATTTTTGCTCAAACAGTATGTGCCAGAATTAGCCGATCAAATCTGGCGTTGGAAACAACATTTACCCGATGCATTTGAACCGTTTCAGGCACGGGCAGATTTGCCAGAATTATTGGCCCGTGCCACGCAACTTGATTCGGGTGAAGTGTTGGTATTTATCGAAAACACCACCGCGCTTGCTCAGCATGCTCAACAACTAAAACTAGCTTCCTTGGGACGTTTGACGGCGAGTATAGCGCATGAAATTCGTAATCCATTGAGTGCTATCAGTCATGCGGGCGAATTGTTGGCTGAAACCTTAAGTCATGATGCATCAGTCAGTAAGCTTACCGGCATCATTCAGCGCCATAGTGTGCGGATGAACAGTATTATCGAAACCATCTTGGAAATGAGTCGACGCAAGAATGTCGAGCCAAGCGTTGTGGTATTAAGTCCGTGGCTGGAAAAATTGCTAGAAGAATATTGTGAAATCAAACATATACCACCACAGCAAATTTTATTGACGTCAACAGCCCCACTGGCACGAATCTGTACTGATGAAGAGCAATTACATCAAGTGATGTGGAATTTGATTGATAATGCATGGCACTATGCTGATAAAGAGCAGGCTCAACCTATTGAAATCCGTATCACGTTGCAGTCAGAGGATATCCATATTGATGTTATCGATAATGGCGCAGGTGTGAGTCCTCAAGCCATGCAACATTTGTTTGAGCCGTTTCATTCAGAACGTACAGGCGGTACCGGTTTAGGATTGTATCTGGCTCGTGAATTATGTCAGGCCAATGGCGCCAGATTAAGTTATCTGCCTGAATTAGGTAGTTGTTTCAGAATCAGTTATCCACCGCAAAGACAAGAGTTTATTCAATGAATCCACAAGCGTTGATTGTCGATGATGAGCCTGACATCCTTGATTTGCTGTCAATGACCTTGTCCGGCATGTCAATTGATTGTGTGACAGCGGAGAGCATCGCTGAAGCGGAGAGATTGTTGTCACAGCAATCATTTGATTTGTGTTTCACCGATATGCGTTTGCCGGACGGCGATGGTTTGCAGTTGGTTAAAAGTATTCAAGCTACTCATCCCGAGTTACCCATTGCGGTGATAACAGCGTACGGCAATATGGATTTAGCAGTCACGGCATTGAAATCAGGTGCGTTTGATTTTGTATCTAAACCATTAAAATTACGGGTTTTACGTGAACTGGTGGAAGCCGCATTAAAACTCTCACCGAACAGACCGCATAAAAATGACCGACGCTCGCGTGATCGTTTATTGGGTGAAACCGAGTTAATGCGTGAGTTGCGAGGCAAAGTCGCCAAGTTGGCTCGCAGCCAGGCACCGGTTTATATCAGTGGTGAGTCCGGAACCGGTAAAGAATTAGTTGCACGTTTAATTCACGATCTGGGTGCAAGATCGGACAAAGCATTTGTACCGGTTAACTGCGGCGCTATTCCCAACGAGTTAGTAGAAAGCGAATTTTTTGGACATAAAAAAGGTGCTTTCACCGGTGCGGTGGCCGATAAACAGGGTCTGTTCCAACATGCCGATGGCGGCACCTTGTTTCTGGATGAAGTCGCTGATTTACCCCTGATGATGCAAGTCAAATTATTGCGGGCGATTCAGGAGAAAGCGATACGTCCAGTAGGTGGGCACGAAGAAATCAATGTTGATGTCAGGATTTTATCGGCAACGCATAAAAATCTGGCGGAGTGTGTGGATAAGGGAACATTTCGCCAGGATCTGTTTTATCGACTGAATGTCATTGAGCTGCAGGTGCCGCCCTTAAGAGAACGCAAAGCCGATATACAATTACTGGCTGAACATATTTTGCAAAATCTGGCTGGTAAAACGCATTCAGTTGTCACCAAGTTAACACCGGAAGCCATTACAGCCCTGCAGCAGTATCCTTTTCCAGGGAACGTGCGAGAGCTGGAAAATACGCTTGAAAGAGCGTTGACCTGGGCAGAAGGCACACGTATCACCTCTGCTGATTTAATGTTGCCGGTTGCAACACAACCGACAAAAAATATTATGTCGATCTCAGCTTTGGTTGAGCCCGAAATCAATCAGGATCTGGAAAGTCATCTTGAAGATCAAGAGCGGGCCATAATCGAAAAAGCCCTTAATGAAACCCGTTGGAATAAAACGGCTGCCGCTAAACGTCTGGGTATTACTTTCCGTGCGTTACGTTACAAACTAAAAAAACTGGACCTCGAATAACTTTCCTTAGGCAGCAGAGGGCTGAACCTGCTCAATAGCTGTGCCATCGTTTAAAAACAAATGGTGATCGGCACCTTCCAGCTTTAAGCTTAATTGCAGAAACAAGTTTTGATCAGGGCCGTGAATGGCTCTAACGATATGGCCGATCACAGCACCTTCATTGTCATTAACCGTTTCTCCCACTGCTGGCAGGCTATTTGTGTGTGCCACAGCGTGAAACAAACGACGTTTTGGCTCGCCCAGATAATGCAGGCGTGCAACCACTTCTTGTCCGGGATAACAGCCTTTACGAAAACTGACCCCACCAACTAAATCCAGATTCAACTGTTGTGCGGTAAACAGCTCGCGGCTTTCCGGCAAAATATAAGGTATGCCTGCATTAATTTCATCAATATGCCAACTCGCTTCAGAGGCAAGCTGCCAACCATTTTCCATTAATGATGCCAGCTCAGAGGCCATCTGGTCAGTCGTTGTAATCAACAATGCGTGGGAGGTTGATGGTAATGCAATAGCAGAAGATGGTTGAGAATCGCCGAGCAAACCGCACACTTGTAAGTCTTCGCTATGGTCAATAATTTCAACTTTGCTGCGTAATTTAAACATCTGCAGCCGCTGCGTCAGAAAAGCACATTGGCTTTTGGGTAACACTAACTGGTAACCATCGGGTGTTTTAATCAGTGTAAAAAGCGCCAGCAAACGCCCTTTGGGATTACACATTGCGGTTAGCTGCGAGGTGACTGTATCTAATTGCTTAACATCGTTGGTGAGCAGATTTTGCAGGAAGTTGCTGGCTTCCCCTCCGGTGACCGTGATGACGCCAAAGCTGGGTAATGGGATCACAAATTGTTTGTCATCATTCCTTTCTGCGAGTCCGGCAGAAGACTGTTGTTGCAAAATGGATTGATAGTCAGTGGTCATGAATTTACTCTTAGGCATAAGATAGATTTGAGCATGTCATTGTAACGAGTTTGTGGCATTACCGAAAATATGGAATCAAAATGCGAGAAAAAGGATTTTTTCTACCACTAAAACCATCAAGATATCTGCTGATTTACAACGTTATGGTGCATTTTCTGGCCGCAGTCAGTGTGTCGTTAATGGCGGTGGAATTCGTTTTTAAAATATTTTTCGTGTCAGTACTGATATTGAGTTTGCTAGTTCAGCTTTATCACTTAGGTATGATCGGCCGATATTCTAAACGTCCAATTACGTTAATGAACTCGGATAAGGAATTTTGGCATGTCAGCTACGCGGATGAATCACTCTCTGCTACGTTATCGCTGGAATCTTCATGGATAACACGACTAGCGGTTATCCTTAATTTTAAGACGGATACTAATCAACGTTTATCAGTAATTGTGTTGAAAGATGCTGTTGATAAACAACAATATCGACAATTACGAGTACGAATCAGATTGGCGTTTTTCCAGCGATGATACTATTACTGGCATTACCATCAGACATTTCAGGATAATCCAGTGTGTAATGCAATCCTCGACTTTCCTTACGTTGCAATGCCGATTCAATAATCAATTCCGCCACATCCGCAAGATTACGTAGCTCCAGTAAATCGTTACTGATATGGTGCTGACTATAAAAGTCATTAATTTCTTGTTGCAATAAAAACAAGCGTTGACGGGCACGATTGAGTCGTTGAGTACTTCGCACTATGCCCACATAGTCCCACATAAATCGGCGTAATTCGTCCCAGTTATGGCTAATCGCAACTGCCTCTTTAGCCGGATGTACGCGGCTATCATCCCAATGCGGAATATTTTCAGGTAGTTGTTTTTTCGGACGATTGGCAATATCTTTTGCCGCCGCATCGGCAAACACCAGACACTCCAGTAATGAGTTACTGGCCATCCTATTGGCACCATGCAAACCGGTATGGGCCGTTTCCCCCACAGCATATAGACCATCAATATCCGTTCTGCCATGCATATCGGTCATGACGCCACCGCAGGTGTAATGGGCTGCCGGCACCACCGGTATAGGTTCTTTTGCCATATCCACACCAAATTGCAGACAGCGCTTGTAGATGGTGGGGAAGTGAGAAGTAATAAATTCTTTGGGTTGATGACTGATATCCAGATATACACAGTCTTGACCCAGACGTTTCATTTCATGGTCAATTACTCTTGCCACAATGTCTCTCGGTGCCAGTTCAGCCTGCGGGTGAAATGCCGGCATAAATCGCGTGCCATCAGCCAGTTTTAACGTAGCGCCTTCACCACGTAAGGCTTCACTGATTAAAAAAGATTTGGCTTTTGGATGATAAAGACAAGTTGGATGGAACTGAATAAATTCCATATTGGCGATTCGGCAGCCTGCTCGCCAGCCCATAGCAATACCATCACCGGTGGAGACATCCGGATTGCTGGTATAGAGATAGACTTTTCCTGCCCCGCCAGTAGCCAGCACGGTAACCGGTGCCAGAAAGGTTTTTGGTTGATCGGCTTTAATATCCAGAACATAACAACCCAGACAGGTATTGTCTTCTGCAGCCAAATGTTTGCGGGTAGTAATCAGATCAATGCCGATGTGATAGGGAAATAAAGAAATATTTGGATGTGCTTTGGCTTTATCCAACAATGTGGTTTCTACCGCACGACCCGTTGCGTCCGCCGAGTGAATGACCCGGCGATGACTATGGCCACCTTCCTGAGTCAGATGATAAGACTCGGTGGTCATATCATCACGGGTAAAGGAAACGCCTTGTTCAATTAGCCATTCAATACTTTCTCGCGCATGTTCAACGGTAAAACGTACGACGGCTTCGTCGCATAATCCGCCGCCGGCGCGCAAAGTATCATCAATATGGGATTGCAAAGAATCGGCTTTATCGAGTACAACTGAGATGCCGCCTTGAGCATAAAGTGACGCCCCTTCCTCAAGCTGGCTTTTGGATAGAACGGCAACGCGGGCTTGGTCTGCCATCTTTAATGCCAAGGTTAAACCTGCCGTACCACTACCGATTATCAGCAGATCAAAATGATGAGTTGTCGTCATGGGTCCTGTTACAGGTAGAATGCCAACAATTATTGTGCACTGATTGTGGAACAAAAATAAATGACATTGGTCAATCAAGCATTAAACAGAAATCGTCTCCGGCTTGTCGGAGTAGGCCGGATAAAAAAATGAACGTGGATCAGGAATTAGTTCAGCGGGTGCAGGCGGGCGATAAAAAAGCCTTTGATCTGCTGATAATGAAATATCAACAGCGAATCATACATGTGATAACCGGTTTCGTGCATGACCCAGTAGAAGCAATGGATGTTGCGCAAGAAGCCTTTATAAAGGCATATCGAGCATTGCCGAACTTTCGTGGTGACAGTGCGTTCTACACGTGGCTGTATCGCATCGCTATTAATACATCAAAAAATCACCTTACTGCCAGTTCCCGTCGACCTCCGATGAGTGATGTCGATGCGATGGATGCAACAAATTATTACGATGCGCCAGAACTTAAGGAATTTGAGACCCCTGAAAACAGTCTCATGTGTGTGCAGTTAGAAGAAGCGATTCAGCAAGCAATAGAAGACTTGCCTGAAGAGACAGCCACCGCAATCAAATTGCGTGAATTTGAAGGCATGAGTTATGAAGAAATCGCAGAAGCGATGGATTGTCCGATTGGTACCGTCAGGTCGCGGATTTTTAGGGCACGGGAAGCTATCGATAAACAAGTTAAGTCAGTTATGGGTGAAGAGGAATAATAACAATGGCAATTAATCATCTCGAATTAGTGTCTGCATTGGTTGATGGCCAGCTGACCGGTAGTGAACTTGAGCAAGCGTTGGAACTGATAGCCAACGATAATACTGCGCGTGAAGCGTTTATGCGCTACCAGCAAGCTAGCGATATCTTGCATGGATACACCCGAAGCATCAATCTGAGTCCTTTAGATTTAACCTCAAGAATTTCTGCTGCGCTTAATGATGAGCCGGCTTATTCAATGGCAATCGAAAACAAATCCACTGCAAAAGTTATTCGCTTCCCGCAAAACTTCTGGAAACAGGCAACTGGCCTGGCGATGGCGGCTTCAATTGGTGCCCTTGCTGTAGTGGGTGTGGTTCAACAGCAATCTGCAACAAATAACATTCCGGTCGCTAGCGTCATTGCAAATGAAGCGCCAGCAACTATGGTTAGTCAGACGTCTAATCGTTGGACAGTCGCCGAGCCGGAAATTGAAGACAGACTCAATACTTATCTGGTTGATCACAACGAATATGTTGGTGCTTCAGGCATGTTCTCTTACGGGCGTGTCGTCTCTTACGGCACGGAGCGTTAAAAAATGCGCCAAGGATTTCGTTTTTGTGTTGCGCTGTTGGTGTTATTCATTCCGACAGTACAGGCAGAATCCGCTTCGATAGAATTACTCGAGCGAATGAGCCAAGCAGCCAAGCAACTCAACTATGAAGGTGTTTTTGCCTACCAAAGTGGTAAAACATTCCAATCCGTACGTATTTACCATCGTAACGATGATGGTACCGAATCAGAACGACTTATTTCTTTAAATGGTGCTGCTCGGGAGGTCATTCGCTCGGACGACACCGTTACCTGTATCAACCCAGACGGCAAACAAATTAATGTGAGTCAACGTCCTCTAGGGCGAGGCTTTCCCAGTGATCTACCGCGCCGCTTAAGTTCGGCTACCGCTTTTTATGAATTGAAGCTGGGTGGAGAGGATCGTATTGCTGGCAGATTAACTCAAAGATTAGAGATTAAGCCGGTTGATAGTTATCGCTACGGTTATCGGCTGTGGATGGATAAAGAAACCGATTTACTACTTAAATCTGAATTGATTGACGAGCAAGGCGAAGTATTAGAAACCTTTGAGTTTACTGATATCCAGACCGGTGTCGATATTCCAGATGCCTCGCTGAAAGCGCAAATGTCCGGTAATGAAATGGTCTGGAATCGTACTGAACCAGGTGAAATGACCACACAGGATTTGGCGACATTTTCAAATTGGCAGACAAAATGGCTGCCTGAGGGCTTCTCGCTGGTGGCACATCAAAATCGCTTACGCTCCAACAACGGCGCCCATGTCGAACAACGGGTCTACAGCGATGGGTTGAGTTCAGTGTCGGTGTTTATCGAAAAAATGCGCGCTCAACATAATCATTTCCATGGTGGCTCTCATATGGGAGCAGTTAATGCTTTCGGTAGCGTTATTCATGCACATTTTGTCACCGTGGTAGGTGAAGTCCCTGCAGTGACTGTGGAAAAGATAGGTGCGGCGATTGAATACGCTGGACCTGAGTCGAGATGATCGAACAAAAAGCCAAAGTGATTCGTTCAGATGAATCAACCATCTGGCTGCAGGCTGAACGCCAATCCACCTGTGATAAATGTCAGGTAAAAAAAGGCTGTGGTACCGGGCTGTTAAGTGAACATGTTGGACGACGGTTTTCAACTATTAGCGTACCTAAAAAACATCCGGTGCAGCCCGGCCAGCAAATGAACTGAAATATTCCCGAAGAGGCTTTGTTGCACGGCGCCTATATGATGTATCTGCTACCGATATTGTTTATGTTTGCCGGAGCAGTATTCAGCCGATTTATGTTTGCCAATGAATTAGTGGAAATTATTGCTGGACTGGCTGGTCTGATGTTTGGCTTTTATTGGGTGAAAAAACGACTTAAAAACCAGAAAATTGCCATCGAAACTCAATTAATAGAGGAAAAATAATGACGCAATCCAAAACAACTGGCGCCATGATCATGGCATTGCTGATGTGGTTAATGTTGAGTTCAACCGCTCATGCACGTGGCGGTTTACCTGATTTTACAGAATTAGTGGCTGAAAATGGCGAAGCTGTGGTCAATATCAGCACCAAAAGTAAACCAAGTGAAGCGATGGCTTCCTCGCCATTTCCGCCAGGTATGGAAATGCCAGAGGGTACGCCATTTGATGATTTTTTCCGACGTTTTTTTGGTGACCCATCTCAGCCCCGTGCACCACAACCAAGTTCATTAGGTTCGGGTTTTGTGTTGTCGGCGGATGGTTTTATCTTAACTAATCACCACGTCATTAAAGACGCTGACGAAATTATCGTTCGGTTCAGTGATCGTACTGAACTAGTCGCTGAATTATTAGGCAGTGACGAGCGCAGTGACGTCGCTTTATTGAAAGTTGATGCTGAAGGCATGAATTTAAAAGCCGTTAAATTAGGCGACTCAAATGATCTGAAAGTTGGTGAATGGGTACTTGCCATCGGTTCACCCTTTGGCTTTGATTATTCGGCTACTGCCGGGATTGTCAGTGCATTAGGTCGTAGTCTGCCAAGCGACAGTTATGTTCCCTTTATTCAAACCGATGTTGCCATTAACCCAGGTAACTCAGGCGGTCCGTTATTTAATCTTGATGGTGAAGTAGTCGGTATCAACTCTCAAATTTACAGCCGTACTGGTGGTTTTATGGGCGTTTCATTTGCCATCCCGGTTGATGTGGTTATGGATGTGGTTGATCAAATCAAGTCACAAGGTTATGTCAGTCGTGGTTGGTTGGGCGTGGTGATTCAGGATGTAACCCGTGAATTGGCTGAATCATTTGGTCTTAGCAAACCTCGTGGTGCTTTGGTCTCGCGAGTAATTGCAGGAAGCCCTGCTGAGAAAGCCGGTTTTCAAGCAGGCGACGTTATTCTGAAATTTGATGATCGCACTGTCGATGCCTCATCAGATTTACCTCCAATTGTTGGTCGTACCGCAATAGGTAAAAAATCTAAAGCGGAAATTATGCGTAATAACAAAATGATGACGCTTTCAGTCGTTGTTGAAGAATTACCCGAAGATGAGCAAATTGCCAGTGGTAGCGCGCCTCGGACCGGACAGTTCCATGATAGTCGACTGGCGATGGAAGTCACTGACTTATCAGCTGAACAACGTGCTGAGTTAGGACCAAATCAAAGTGGTGTAACTGTCAGAAAAATTGAGTCTGGTCCTGCAGCAGAAGCAGGTATTGCTCCGGGCGATGTGATTCTGAGCATTAATAACGAGAAGATTTTAGATGCTAAACAGTTTATTGAGGTGGCCAAAAAACTGCCAACCAATAAAGCGATTCCAGTGTTGGTACAACGTTCTGGTGCTTCGCAATTTCTGGCTTTGAAAATTCCGGAATAATATCTGGAGGAATAGATAGCTCAATAATGTAATAGTTATTGTTTGCTGGTTTGAAAAGCAGTTGATGGTCATTCATCAGCTGCTTTTTTTTGTCTGTCAAAAGCGTTGAATAAAACAAAGTTTCTTATTTGGGCAATTTCGTTTTATCATTAATGATAATTATTATCATCTAGGCGTGAAGCATCACATATTCCATGACCGATAAAAACAAACTTGCTATCAGCATTCTCATTATTGAAGACGATCCGGTATTAAATCATCAGTTAAAGCAGTTGCTTGAACAACAAAACTTTACCGTTACCCAACGCTTTAATGGAGAAGAAGGTTTATTCACCGCGGTGAGCAGCCAGTTTGATCTGATTTTACTTGATGTCAGCTTACCTAAGCGTAACGGCTATTCTGTATTAAGCATTCTTCGCCAAAGTCGACAGACTCCGGTAATCATCTTGACGGCTCATGGTGCTGAAGAAGAACGGATTATGGGGTTTAAAAACGGAGCGGATGACTATCTGCCAAAACCCTTTAATTTCACAGAATTGGTGTTGCGTATTGAAGCAATTCTAAGAAGAGCCGGAATCATCGATCATTCGCAACAAGAAGATTCAGTTTTACAGCATGAAGGTCTGAAGCTGGATAGGAAAAAACAACGGGTCTATTTTCACGAGCATGTTGTGCAACTGACACCGATCCAGTTCAAATTACTTTGGACTTTGATGCAACATGCAAATCATCTATTAAGTAAACCGCAGTTATATCGATTAGTGATGGAACGCGATTTCAGTCGTTACGATCGTAGCCTGGATATGCATATGAGCCGGGTCAGACGCAAATTAATGGATGTCGGTATGCCCGTCGATAGGCTGCAAACAGTTCACGGTACAGGCTATATGTTGCTATGAAACGGCGTTTATTCTGGAAATTATGTGCAACGATTACCATCGGCACAATTGCTTTGTTCTGGATAATTCATCATTTGATTCTGCGAACCGAGCAGCATATGAGTTTTATTGATAAGCAGTTTCAACAGCAGTTAATTGACTATGCCAGACATGCAGAAACATTGTATCTGGATGGTGAAGAAGAAAAACTGGCCGAATGGCTTACCACCATTCAGCTACAAGAAGATACTTGGGTCGCTCTAGTCAAATCGCAGCTAACGCTTCTGGCTGACAGTGAAATGGATGATTATTTTATTGATACTTTCAGTCTGGGCAGGGATGTCAGTTGGAAAATTCATCTGTATTTTGCTCAAAATCCGATCATGGATATTATGTTTGCGGACCGGCATACCCATTTTTTGATCCGCTTGCCACAACGTATGCGCCCAGGTGGTTATTGGACTTATGCCAGTTTGTTATTACAAATTGCCTTGCCTATGTTGCTGATGGCGATCTTGAGTGCAGTGATTTACCGGCACGTTATGTCACCCTTAAGACAGCTTGAAAAAGCCACCAAGCGATTCAGCGATGGTGATTTTGCAGTGCGAGTGCGGGAAGACTTGGGAAAGCGTAACGATGAAATTGCAGTTCTTGCTGGTACTTTCGATAGCATGGCTGAGAGAATCGGCGAGCAGATACAGACGCAGCGACACCTCACCTCGGATTTATCACATGAATTACGTACCCCATTAACGCGAGTTGAGTTAGCGCTTAGCATTGCTGAACAAAACACTCCTGAGAATGAATCTTTGCAACGGATCCGCTATGAATGTCAGCAGATGCGTGAATTAGTCGAGGATGCATTAACCCTTGCCTGGTTGGAAAACGAGCGACCCGCTTTACGCAATGAATCATTGGATCTGACGGATTTGATAGACAGTATTGTGGAGAATGCTCGGTTTGAATTCCCCACCCATTTGATTACTGTGCAAACGCCCGAAACGGCTTGTCTGCAGCAAAGCAGTGATCGCGCATTAGGGCATGCCATTGAAAATATATTACGTAATGCGCTTTCGTATACCCCAGCTAATGGAGAGGTAAGCATAAGCTTGCATCAGCACCGGGACCGATATGAGTTACAAATTGATGATGAGGGACCGGGGGTACCCGAAGAACATTTACAGAATATTTTCAAACCATTTTTCCGTTTACCTAGCTCCCATTCAAGCGAACAAAAAGGTTTTGGCGTTGGGCTGGTACTTGCCCGGCGGCAAGTCGAAGCGACAGGGGGAAAGTTATGGGCACAAATTAATCAACTCGGTGGATTGAGAATGGTCATGCAATTGCCGCTAACAGATAAAAGCTAGTTACCCACTTACCAGCTCAATTGTAACAATTGTAAATTTGATTTTAATCTGGCTTCACTCTGACTAGAATGCGAATCTGTTCTATTTGATAATGATTATTATTCGCGAGGTTGGAGTGAAAATAAACCGCAGTTTTGTAAGTCGGCCGACGATCTTAACGTTGGCAATAACCGCCGCTTTCTCAGGCCAGGCGGTCTGGGCAGCTGAAAATGATAACGTTGCATTGGATGTCGTCAAAGTCACCGGTCAGTCGATGGCTTTAGATAATAATAGTGTGGATGCAGATCAGATCGAAAAATTGCAGGCTAATGACTTAGCCGATCTATTTCGACACTCTCCTGAAGTAACCGTAGGTGGCGGTGTGCCAGTTGCGCAGAAACTCTACATCCGCGGTATTGAAGATAAATTGCTCAATGTTTCCATTGATGGTGCCAGCCAGGGAGGGAGTTTATACCACCATAATGGACGTATCACTATTGAACCTGAATTGCTCAAGAGAGTAGAGGTACATGCCGGTGCAGGTTCAGCGTTAAATGGCCCTGGTGCTTTGGGTGGTGCGGTTAAATTCATTACCAAAGATCCAACGGATATGCTTAAGCCGGGTAAGGATTTCGGTGCCTTACTCAAGGCGGGATATTTCAGTAATACGGACAGTTTTAAAACTAACACCAGTCTGTTTGGCCGAGTATCTGACAGTATCAGTGCCATGGTGTCTTATACCAAAGCCGATATAGATGATTATGAAGATGGCAGTGGCACCGAACGTGTGGGTACCGGTTCAGATCAGGATTTCTTTTTTGCCAAAGTAGTTGGTGAGATTACCGATAGCCAGACAGTTCGATTAAGTTACGAAAAGCGGAAAGACGAAGGTGACCGGGCTGCCCGGCCTCAATGGGTTGTTTCGGAAGGTTTTAACGATCTGTATCAAATGGACCTGGAACGGGAAACTATTACGCTGAATTATGATTTTAATCCGGCTGATAATCCGTGGGTAGATAGCAAGGTAACATTGTTCAATACTGAATCTGAGCTGTATCAGAATGGGCGTTTTGGTCCTTACTATGGTTTTATCAAAAGCAAGGGAATGGATATACGTAATACTAGTGTGATCGGTATAAATTCCATCACCTATGGTTTTGATTATCGTGAAGATGAAACACGTGCCGGTTCTGAAACTAATAGACGTGAAGCCAAAGAAACCGGCAAGGTGAAAGGGATTTATATTCAGGATGATATTCAACTGACCGACGCACTGCTTTTATCTGCCGGGCTGCGTTACGACAAATATGAGCTTGAAGATAATAATGGTCTTGAGCTGAATGAAAGCGAACTCAGTCATAACATCGGGCTGAATTATGAAGTCACGGACACGGTTAATGTTTTTGCCAGTTATGCCGAAGCTTTTAGAGGGCCGATGGCACAGGATGCATTTAAACTGGATGGCTGGGCAAAAGATCCAAATCTAAAACCGGAAGATGCTGATAACTCGGAAGTGGGTGTTGCTTATGATAATTCGCGTTTATTTGCTTCAGCTAAACTATACAAGACCAATATCGATAATCTGATTGCGGATCCAATTGGCAGACCAAACTTGTATGAAAATGTTGGAGATCTGGAGTCAAAAGGTTATGTACTTGAAGCAGGTTATCGCTGGACTCAGTTACTTGCCAGTTTGAGTTTTCACCATAATAAAGCTGAAGTCGGTGATTTAGATGCCAATGCATACGATCACGGTGGCATTGCCAACAGTATCGGTAATACCTGGTCGGCTAAAGTGGATTACCAGATTAACAGTTCATGGTCGGTCGGTTGGAATGGACATTTTGTTGAGCGGTTAAAAAATGTCAAAACATCACAAGGAGACTTGGATAAACCGGGTTATGCCATCCATGACCTGTATGCACAATGGTTGCCCATGCAAAGTCAGGATCTGCGGGTAACCTTAACGGTCAATAACCTGTTTGATAAAGACTATCTTAACCATGCTACTAACGCAGATTTTAGCCAGTTTACCGGCTTTGAAAATATAATCGGCTTGCCTGATCCGGGCCGCGATGTTCGCCTGAGTGTGGCTTGGCAGTTCTAATTCATCAAGCTGTATCCCCTGAATGAATGCTTGATGAGTTTGGGCCGGATGTTGCAACGACATCCGGCTTTTTTTTGGATAAATTAACGGAGATAATCATGCTGAATAAAACGGCCAGTATTAAAACCGAACAAGGTCGGCGTTACCTGCAAATGCTATGCAAACACTTTAAACACAAGGTATCGGCAGGCTGGGATGAAGACCAAGGATGGGTTGAGTTTGCCATGGGGCGTTGTGAACTGAACTGTACAAATGAGCTGTTACAGGTTTGCTGTCAGGCAGACAATGCGAAGGACTTGCTGGAAATTACCGACACGGTGAAATCGCATTTTGACCGATTTGCCCAAAAACAGCAGTTAATCTTGCAATGGTCTAACTGACCATTGCAATAGAATTAGCTGGCCAGACGCTGTTGCTCAAAAAAATGTTGTATTTGCTGTGAATCATGCTGCAGCACAGTGTGAACCGAAGGACCAAACCATTCCAAAGAAGCTTCAATCTTAAAGCTACCGGATAGGGTTTGCAGGAATGATCGATAATCCATTGCCCCCTCAAACAAGCCCACCATTCCGTGCCGCTCTCCAGCCGGTGAATAGACATTAGTAGGTGCGAACACCGGTAATTGCTGGCTGGAAAGAATGTTTTTAAGATGCATATGCTGCACATAGGGCAGTAATTTAATGAAAGACTCCTGAGGATTTTCACCTGTTTCCCATAAATGTAATACATCAAAATTGATGGCAAGCGCCTGATGATCTACTTCTTTAAGTAATCGTAAGGTGGCGTCAGTATTATCGGCTAACGTTTGTGGATGGGTTTCAATCAGCAATTGAATTCCGTGTTGATGAGTGCGTTCAGCCAATAAATGCAAACGTTCTGTCCAGCGATGCCGTTCTTCGTCACCAATAGCCTGACTGGACTTTTGTCCGGCAAACGTTCGTAACTTACGACTACCCCAGCGTTGTGCCAATAGACATAAATTGTCTACTTTTTGATAAGCCTGCTGTAGAGATCCCTGTAGTGGAAGATAGTCACTTATCATTGATACGGACAAGCCGTAAGTTTTCAGCCATTGAGCATTTAGCTGAGGTTGGTCTGTGAGATTTATAGCATGAATACCCCACAGCTCAATACCATCAAATTGTTGCTGTTGTGCCCAGCTGGCAATCTCTTCCATAGACGTTAGGTGGTGACGAAAAGATATGGTGCAAAGTGATAAATGCATTTTCAGATTCCTTCTGCTGTAGTCAGTTCTAATGTAGTTTCCGCCCACTGATCGCTGGCGGACCATTGATTGAATACTTGTTGCAATTTATGTTTGATGGTGAATTCTCGTTGATCTTGATCATCGAGTAATTTGAATATTGTGACTGCCAATGTGGGCTGTTGCGTCATTGCCAGTTTCATGCTGTGATATTGAATTTTGGTATAACCGGTCACCAGTGATTCGATCTGATCGCACCAGTATTCAAATTCAGCTGCATCCAGTGATAATGCTTCCCAGAAATAAGCAAAAGCATGTTCGTAGGCATATTTGCGTATAGCCATCACTGGAATTTCCCGCATTGCCTCACTGAGCTGAATCATGGGGAAATCGGAATCATAAAGATGTTTTTCAACAATACGGCGCAGGGCATCGGTAAACGGGTTTTGCTGTAGCTTGAGACATTGCGCGAAATAGGCTTTCACCGTATCGCTCTCGCTGTGGCGAATATTGACCGTATCGAAATAAAAACCACCGGCCACACTGGGTTGGTTGATCGCATTGAGAATACGATCTTTAGCTAAAGGACCTTCCCAGCGAAAATCCGGGTCATGCATAAACCATATATCTGGGTCATCGGTAGTTTCCAGCATCACGTAGTGTGGAAATGGATTCTGGTTAAATTTGTTTTCCCGTTCGGGTAATTGATACATATCCAGCATGACCATGACATGGCGGTTAGCGGGTTTGTTTTCTAATAGAGCCAGTAAGATCTGGATATTATCCTGCTTGCTTTGCTGTGACTGATACCATGGAGTGATATCAATGCCGTAAAGTAATTGGTACCAGGTACGGAAAAACTCGTGTTGGGTATGTTCTGAGTGATAGGTAAGCTGCTGCTGCGGATTCACACTGAAATCAGCATCCCAGACGCCAAAATAAAATGGACGATGATCGACACCAGGCGTTTTTTTGATGACCTCACACACACAGCTGACAAAACAATGCACCTTAATCATGTGCCGGCTCCCGTTGTAATTTAAGCAACAGATCAGCCAGACTCGCAACGCTTTCAATGGCTTCACCAGATAAGGCCTCATCCGGGACGTGGTAGCCTTTTTCCAGTTCGAGGCTTAACAGTAATTGTAAAAAAAGCACGGAATCCAGATAGAGATCCTGATTTAACCTTGCTGCTGGATGAAAGTTGTCAACATGAGGTAACTGCATGCTATTCACCAAAACCTGGCGGATATCTTCAATGACGTCTTCACGGCTCATGCTTGCAATAATTCCTTGGATGGTTGTGTTGTCATCGCGGCGAGTTCTCGTCGATTGATTTTGCCGTTAGCTAGTTTGGGGATGTGTTCCACCTGCTCAATTTCCAGCGGTATCTGATACGGTGAAAGTTCAGTAACGCACCAGTCACGTAATGCTTTGATGCTGATAGTGGAATCGGCAGTAAATTTCAGGCATACGCGTTCACCGGCAAAGGTATCAGCGCGTTTGTAAACAACGGCTTCCGTGATATCTGGATACTGCAGTAAGACGCTCTCGACTTCTTGTGGGTAGACATTGATGCCTGCAACATTAATTGTGTCATCCAATCGTGCAACGAAATGTAAATTGCCTTGCTGGTCAAGGTATCCCAGATCCCGGGTAAAAATATTCTTAGAAGTTGTTTTAACAATGATCTCTTCTGGCTGCTGTGCATCTGAGCTTGTGTTGAGTTGCAAGTGCGTTAGTGGCTTGCCCATATCTGTCACTGACAGGCAGTTGCTGGTCAATGAAATGCAGCCAGCTTCTGAGCAACCATATTGTTGGAATAAATATTTGGTGCGTGCGGTAATCGTTTTGAACTGGGTAATCGACATCATCGATCCTGAGCTCATCACCGCGTGAAAGCTTTGTGATGAGGGCATCAGCTTGGCTAATACATCCAGCATGGTCGGAGAAGAATACAGTAGGCTATTGCTTACTTGCTGCAGCTTTTTTAACACATATTTTGGATTAAGCTCCGTCAAGATAATCGGCTGTTGGCCGCGTTTAAAACTGGCTAATACGCCGCATAACAAGCCATAGGAATGTGTTACTGGGCAGCAGACAATCACGTTCATTTGCTGAGCATCGTGCAAGGCAATATTGTAATGCTGCAACTCTTGATTGATATCCGACCAACTGCGTTCGATACACTTCGGGGCACCAGTTGTACCAGAGCTGAATTGCACTAGCCCGGGAGTGACCGAACTACTGCTGCTTTCCAATACTTCGATCTGTTCAAAAGTTTGATAAATAAGCAGATGGCTCTCGGCTTGAATCGCTGTACGTCTGGCCGCTGCGATAGGTAATGTGGCAGGTAAAGGGACGACCGATGCACCACGCTCCTTGAGATATAAAACCAGGGCAATCCACTGCGCCGTATCTTGTAAACACACTGCCAAGCGCCGTCCACGGCAATCTCGAACCAATGGAATCGCGTCAAACTGACGGTAATATTGGCCGAATTGTTTATTGTCATAAAAATCTTCATTGATATACATCATGAATTACAGGCTCTGTTGTTGTTTCAGAAGAATAAAAAGGGTTGGTGATCAGATGATGTGATTCTGCTGCCGAAGGAAAATGTAATTTATGGGTGAGTAGGGACTCAGTGGCGATAATCTTTTGTTGAAGATTCAATCTTTCCAACCGGTCCTGATCAGTATTCTGGTTAAGATGATAATGGTTGATCTCGGTTTGCAGTATTTTCCAGAAGCGGGCTTCGGTAAAGTTATAGTGCTGCAGCAGCAGGTTGGCTAACTCTGCAAGGTTATAAACGAAAAGCGTATCGACAAACAGCTCACGCAAAGCTTCAACATTTTCCATCCAGTAATATTGATTGGGTTCAGCTTGCTGATAACAGTCATCCAACGAGAAGAAATCAGGGGCCCATTCAGGATTTCGCAAAAAATCATCCACATATTCAACGCTTTCATGGAAATCCCGAGCGGCAATTCTGGTTGGCCAGCCGTTTTGATGCAGCAAGATAAGGTTTTGGGCGTGTGCTTCAATAGCAATTCCGTGGTGAATCAACAGATGCCAAACTGGTAATACGCTAGTTTTGAATAATTGTCTTAACCAGCGTTGTAGACCATATTGTTGAATCCAGTCATCAATAAATAGCTGACCATCTGCTTCACAAACGAGTAAAGCCGTAAAAGGAACGGCAGCTTCTTCAGGATGCAAATGCTGCAGAATATTTTCTCGCCAGATGGCTGCCACTTGCCCTTGCAGCTCGGTTTCATCTGTCTCCAACAGCATTCCCGCATACTCCTGCAGGATAAGCAGTGGTTGGATTCTGTTTAAATAGTCATCCTGTTCGACGATGCGTTGCAGCCAGGCTGAAATAACCGGAGCAGTGCATACCGCATGTGGTTCCAAAGTTCTTAAGGAAGAGGTATTGACCATGTTCAGTGGCAATTTTAGATGTGCTGCTTTAGCCGACTCGACAGGGATAAGCGTTCTCACGGACTGACTGGCACGATAAAGTGGGCCAGCTGCTCCAAGATAGATCAGCTGACCATTTTCCAGTAATGATTCGAGCATGGTGTGTTGCAAGATTTTCCATTGCCATGGATGGATAGGCATCAGAGCATATTGTGTTGGATCTCCGTCCAGTAACATCAGACGACCACACAATAGTTGCCAATCTCTGATACCAAGTTCCTGCTGCCAGAATTGGTCTTCTTCAGTCGGCAAATTGCTTTTCAGACAATCACGCCTTACGGCTAGCCAATGCACTTGAAAGCATTGACCGGCTTCCGGTCCAAATTGCTGATGATCCTCCAAGGTGAATCCACTACGCGCTCTAAAACAGGGATGATAGGGATGGCCTTCAGAAAGGGTTTGTTCGAGATCATTGAAAGATAAACCACGCCGATTTGTTGGACTGGGCAGATTTTGCTGGTTCCACGCAGAGAGTTTGATGGTCTGCTGCAACTCGTGTGTCAGTCGTGTTATCGCAAGTCGACTGGCTGGGAGTTGTTTAAGCAAAAGTTCAAGACTAATTGCACTGTTTGCTAAGGAGTCAGCGTTAATATGAATACGGTCAAATCCACCGAGACTGCCTTTAAGTTGGAATGTTTTTGTAGCTATCTGCAGATCGATAATCAGCTGATCACAAATGCCATTCGCCGATTTACTAAATGTTAATAATCCCTCGAATAGCATGGCTTCCAGCAGCTGGCGTGTCACTCGCAGCACACTACCTTGCAAGACTTCAGGCTGAGATTGATAACAAACGGTCGGCATATTCAACAGATTGAGTAGTAATAAAAAAAGGATTTTTGATACTGATGTAGACGGCTTGTTCTTTTTCCGCGGTCAGTTCATCCACATCATGAACCCGGGTCAGCAAGTTGGCCTTACACGGCAGCATTGTTGTGGTTAACAGGCGCTCGATTAATCGATAACCCGCTTTGTGAAATTGTTGTTGCAGTAAAAGCAATTTTTGGCGGCTCAGTTCCACCAGGCAAGCTTCAGTCAATAAACCATCAGCACCAAAGCGGTGAATAATCGCCA